>JAICQC010000323.1 GCA_025938055.1 Anaerolineales bacterium
AGCGAACGCTAAATGTACGGGGATGCAGCGCCTGAACGCCCACATCTGGCGGTTACAAATGTTCTAATAATGGAGTGGTTTAACAATGCGGTGTCCGTACTGCCAGCATCATGATTCCAAGGTCCTTGATACCTCACATGACAGCCACGGAGGAATTCGCCGCCGGCGCGAGTGCTTCAAATGTGGACAGCGCTTCAGCACCTATGAGCGCCCAATTTTGGCGACACCGTTGATCGTCAAGCAGGACGGAACCCGCGAAGAGTTCGACCGTGAAAAGCTGGCACGCGGCATCCGTATTTCATGTGTCAAACGACCGGTCTCTGCCGCAGATATCGAACGGTTGATCGGACAAGTGGAGTCACAGTTACAAAAAATGGGCAAGGCAGAAGTATCTTCACGTGTCGTCGGCGACCTGGTCATTGATGGTTTGAAGGAAATGGATCAGATTGCATACATCCGGTACGCGATTGTCTATCTCGGTTTGGATGATCTCCACTCGATTCGCAGCGAAATCGATCATCTGCTTGAAAGCTAATTAAATGACAGCGATGTTCCCGTCCGTACGGCGGAGTGTCGGTGTCATTTTTTGTTTGTCGAAAATCACCGCCCTGAGCGGAACGTCGAGGCGTGCAGTCGACACCTGTCCTGGCGTACGGTGCCAGGGAGAGTGGATCAGATCAAGACGGTAAATTTTTAAGTGACTTGCGCTTCGACTGCGCAACGCTGCGCTCAGCGCGAAAATAACTTTGAGGAGAGTGTTTTATGGCAACGAGTAAAACTTCCACCCCATCCGCTGCTGCAAAAGTGAAGAACGGACTGCTTCCCACGCCGCCCATGCCCGGGGACCTGCCGGAGGCGAAGCTGACGGACAATGCCCGCCAGGTGTTGATGAGGCGCTACGTCCGCCGCGGCGACGATGGCAAGCCTGCCGAAACAGTGGAGGAGATGTTCTGGCGCGTGGCGTATCACGTGGCGAGGGTCGAGGAGCAGTGGGACGCTGATGTGCAGAAGCGCACGGTGGAGTATTATCACCTGCTCTCCAGCAAGAAGTTCTTCCCGAACTCGCCAACCTTCACCGGCGCCGGGACTCCGCTCGGGCAGCTGGCGGCGTGCTTCGTGTTGCCGATCACTGATGACATGGGACGCGACTCGGCGGGCATCTTCCAGACCCTGCGCGACGCAGCGTTGATTCAGCAGACGGGCGGCGGGAATGGCTTCTCGTTCTCACGGCTGCGCCCGATGGGAGCGCTGGTCCAGACCTCGGCGGGGCAGGCAACGGGACCGGTCGGTTTCCTGCGCGTCTATGACCATGCCTTTGGCGAGATCGCGCAGGGCGGCACGCGCCGAGGCGCTAATATGGCTGTCCTGCGTGTGGATCACCCGGATGTGGAAGAATTTATCAGTTCCAAGACGAACGAAAATCAGATCACGAATTTCAATATCTCGGTGGGCATCACCGACGCGTTCATGCGGGCGGTGAAGGAAGATGGGGAATGGGAATTGCGCTTCCCGGATATCGCGGACATGAAAGCGCATAAGTTTAGCGGAACTCTCGAACAGGCAGAAAAACAAGGTGTCAAGATTCGCAGCTATAAGAAAGTCAAGGCTCGCGAGCTCTTTAATAAGATTGTTAAACAGGCGCATCATAACGGTGAGCCTGGCGTACTCTTTTTAGACGCAGCGAACCGCGGGAACCCGGTCCCGCATCTGTATCCCTTGGAAGCGACAAATCCGTGTATTACGGGCGATACTTTAATTTATACCGATAAAGGTTTACGCCGCGCAGATGAATTGGCTGCAGAAGGGTTAGAAATCAACGTTGTGACCGATGCACGCTTTGGTGCTGACACATTCTTGCCTGCTACTCATGTCTTCCAAACAGGCACAAAACCCGTGCACCGTCTTATGACTCGTGAAGGCTATGAACTGCGTTTGACAGAAGATCATCGAGTGATGACTTCGCATGGTTGGGTTGAAGCACATCATTTGCAGCCAGGTGATCGTATTCATATCTTGAATCGCAAAGGCGGGTTTGGTACGGTGGGTACTCTTGAAGAAGGGCGTGTATTAGGCTGGTTGGTTGGAGATGGGACTGTCAACGTAGTGCGGGCTGTTCTTTCCTTCTTTGGTGATGAGAAACAAGAATTGGCTCCTGCGTTTGCAGAGATGGTGACAAATCTTGTAGAAAAACCCACTCAACGACGATCTTACCCTGTTGGAATAATTCAGATAGATGAGCGCGCTGAAGCACGTATTGCTTCTGATCGTTTGCGTGTTTGGGCTGCGCAATATGGAATTACAGAACAGCAGAAACATTTAGTTCCCTCTGCTGTCTTTGCAGGCAGTGAAGCCATTCAGAGAGGTTTTCTGCAGGCTTTGTTCACTGCTGATGGACAAGTAAGTGACGGCGGTGAAAAAGGTTGTTCGGTACGTCTTTCAGCGAGCCACTTATCGTTACTCAAAGATGTTCAACGATTGTTGTTGAATTTCGGAATCGCAAGTCGAATTTACGAGAATCGCCGTCTGGCTGGTTATCGTCCAATGCCTGATGGCAAAGGCGGGACAAAAGAATATTTCCATCAGCCACAACACGATTTGGCAATTAGCAAAAGTAGCCTCATTCGATTTGCAAATGAAATCGGATTCCTTACGGAAGCCAAACAAAGCAAACTTGCAAATTATCTCAGCCGCATGGTACGTGGACCGTATGAAGAATCTTTCCTCGCAACTGTATTTACTGTTGAACCCGATGGCGTCGAACCTGTCTATGACTTGCACCAACCGGATACGCATTCGTTCGTTGCGAATGGACTGGTTGTACATAATTGTGGTGAGCAGTGGTTAGGGCCTTACGAAAACTGTTGTCTTGGCTCGATCAACCTCAACGAGCACTGCGGTCCCGACGGGAACGTGGACTGGGAGTTGCTGCGTCAAAGTGTGGTGTTAGCAACGCGCTTCCTCGATGATGTCGTGGAGGCGAACGCCTATGTGCCCGCGGTGCCACAGTTGGCGCAAGCCGCGCATCGGGCGCGTCGTATTGGTCTTGGCATCATGGGTCTGGCGGACTTGATGTACCACGTGGGGGTGCGCTATGGCTCAAAGGAAGGGCAGGAATTCGGCGCGCAGGTGATGGAGTTCGTCCGCTATCACGCGATGAAGACCAGCATCGAACTTGCGCAAGAGCGCGGCGCGTTCCCCGCCATCGAAGGCTCGATCTACGATAAAGACAATATGACCTGGACACCTCCTCAGTCTCTAGTCTCCTATGAGAAAGATTGGGGAATGCCCGAGGTCCACTGGGATGGGATCGTCGATGGGATCAAGACGCATGGCATCCGCAATGCGGCGCAGACCACCGTCGCGCCGACCGGCACCATTGCCACCGTCGCAGGCTGTGAAGGCTACGGCTGTGAGCCAGTCTTCGCGCTGGCATATATCCGCCATGTCAACGACAACGGCAAGGATCTCAAGCTCACCTATGCCAGCCCGCGCTTCGACGAAGCCCTCAGGAAACTGGGACTCGGCGAAGAGAAGCGTCAGGAGATCGTCGAGCAGGTCATGCGCCAGGGCACCTGCCAGAACATCGAAGATATCCCGCAGGAGATCCGCGATACTTTCGTTGTTTCGGGGGACATCACCGCCGAGGAACACGTTCTCATGCAGGGAGCCCTGCAAGCCTTCGTGGACAACTCGCTCTCGAAGACGGTCAACTTCCCCGAGACCGCTACCGAGGACGATGTCGCTAAGGCGTACATGCTGGCATGGGAACTTGGCTGCAAAGGCATCACTGTCTACGTAACCGGTTCCCGTGAGAAGGTCGTGCTCGAGACGAAGGCGACCGCGGAGAAGAAGGACTCATCCGCGCTGAGCGGAACGAGCCGACAGGCGAGTGCAGTCGAAGCGCCTGTCCTTGCTGGGACGCCTACCAAACCCGAGCTTGCCCCCACCTTCTCCGCGGACCCGAAGAAGCCGCGCCCGCGCATCCTCGCCGGCAAAACGTACAAGGTGGAGACGCCCCTGGGCAAAGCCTTTGTCACGATCAACGAGAACGGGGGCAGCCAGCCCTTCGAGGTCTTCATCAACACGGCGAAAGCCGGGTCGGAGACCGCTGCCATTTCAGAGGCGATCGGGCGGCTCATTTCCTATCTCCTGCGCATGACCTCGCCCACCAAGCAGACCGATCGCCTGCGCGAGATCGTCCGCCAGTTAGGCGGTATCGGCGGCGGGCGTTCGCTGGGACTGGGACCCAATCGGGTGCGCTCCCTGCCGGATGGTATCGGGCAGGTGCTGGATATGTATTTGCATGAGAAAGACGGCGTGGTATCTCTAGTAGAAGAAAAAACGAATGGCAATGGCATGGGTCACAAGATTGAGGAAGAGTCAGAAGCTGCTTTTGATTTACAGCCCATGAAGATCGGCGACCTATGCCCCGAGTGCGGCGAAGCCGCGGTGGTCAATGAGGAGGGATGCAGGAAATGTTATGCGTGTGGGTACAGCGAATGCTAGAGGAATTGCCCTGAGCCATGTCGAGGGGTTGAAATGTCAACGGGCGATGCAAAACGCATCGCCCGCTTATTTTGATAATAGCACCCACCGAATGCCCATAACAGCGCCTTTCATCCCTCGTCGTGCTTAATGAAGCCTGTTTCTCATCAGCTGAAAGGAATCTTATGACGAGAGAGAATCAACAGACACCCTTCAAATCGAACCCGGCACTCGATGAGCTGGCGTCGTTTATCGGGGAGTGGGACATAGAAATCACGAGTATGTCCTTTAACCCGGACCCATCTGCCGTGGTACGGGGACATAGCTCATTCGACTGGCTGGAGGGAGGAGCCTTCCTCATTCAACATTCTGAGATTGCCCATCCTGACTTTCCGGTCAGCACCGCGGTCATGGGTCCCGACGATGAGGCTGGAACCTATCGCATGCTCTACTACGATTCGCGTGGAGTTTCCCGGATCTATCGGATGACGTTCAGCGGCGGGATCTGGACGATATGGAGAGATTTCCCGGGGTTTTCACAGCGCTTCCACGGCACGTTCAGCGAGGATGGCAAGGTCATCACCGCCCGCTGGGAGAAGTCCACCGACAGCTCGAACTGGGAACATGATTTTGTTCTCACCTATACAAAGGTTCGCTAACGCAGGCTTCGGGCGGTCTACCCGCTCGGTGTGGGTCTCTGACCCCACCGAGGCGCAGCAAATACTTTTACGTCAAGACAGGAGTTCAGAAAATGCAGAGGCGCAAACTTGGAAATAGCAACCTGGAAGTCTCGGCTCTCGGGCTCGGCTGCATGGGAATGAACGATTCCTATGGTCCGCCAGCCGACAGGCAGGAGATGATCTCTCTTCTGCGGTCCGCTGTCGAACGCGGCGTGACCTTCTTCGATACGGCTGAGGTGTACGGTCCCTTCACGAATGAAGAGCTTGTGG
>JAICQC010000324.1 GCA_025938055.1 Anaerolineales bacterium
ATCCATTGGACGTCTAACAGCCGCGTGGACTATGTTGACGAGGAAATGCTAACGTTGATGGGCAAGGCTGGCTGCCGGTTGATCTCCTGGGGCATTGAAAGTGGCAATGAACAGATCCTGAAACATGCCCGCAAAGGCGCGTACCCAGACAAGGCCGAACGTGCGTTGCGCTGGGCCAAGCAGGCCGGCATTATGAATTGGGGATATTTCATTATTGGTCTACCCGGCGAAACGGAAGAGACGATTCGCCAGACGATCGATTTCGCCAAGAAATTGCCCCTTGACATTGCCCTGTTCCATGTTGCCGCTCCTTACCCCGGCACGCCCTTCTTCTTTGAGGTCGTCGAAAATAAATGGTTCCGCCCTGGTACTCGCTGGGAACAGGTGGATATGGACAAAGGCACAGTCCTGGACTATCCAAACATCTCCGCTGAACGATTGCTTTACTGGCAAAAGCGCGCTTTCCGTGAATGGGCATTCCGCCCGGGACCAATGTTCACATATCTGAAAATGTTGATATACGATTGGTCCACCATGAAAACCGCGTTGAATGTGGGATTCCAGCACCTGTTCTGGGCAACATCGGATGAGGGCGCACCTGTCGGCGGAGCTGGATAACCGATCCTTGGTCAAGTGAGATTCACATTGTTGCAGCGAAGCGTTTCGAGCCGATGGTTTGCTCTTGCAGATGTATTCCTGGTAAGTTTGAGTGGATGTCTCTGGGCACTACGACCAGAAATTGGACTCCCGCCCATTCTCTCCATCGCTTTGCTTCCATGGGCATTTCGGTGTGCGGCGGGCTTATTTCCCTTCAAGCGTACTTCTCTTGACCTGCCGGTAGCGCTTTTTCTTGCAACTGCCTGGCTGGGCTACTGGGCAGCATATGACCAGGAAGCCGCGTGGAGCAAGCTATGGATGATTATCCTGGCTGCTTTTTTTTACTATAGCCTGGCCGGGCAGCCACTGGGAAACCTAGGGTGGATCTGCATATACTTTTTTTGCATTGGCGCGGGTGTATCGCTATATTTCCTTTTGACACACGACTTTATCGCCATTCCACGAAAAGTGGAATTTATAAATGCGATTGGTCGCTGGCTCATGGATACGCGACCCCAGCTCGATTGGGCACCCATTCATCCAAATTACGTGGCTGGCATCGTCGCCATCATGACACCGTTTGTCGCGTATCCTGCAATAAAGCTCACGCAAAAACCGGGCTTTGCTTCCACTCTGATTCCTGTTTTCATGATTGCAGGATTGGGAACGGCGCTGCTGGCAATACTCATGGCGACATCGCGCGGCAGTATTCTGGCGGTCGCCAGCGCGGGCGGTCTCTTGGTCATCTGGTGGATGATTACGAAAACCGGGGGCAAATGGCGGCTTTCTCGTGAAACCGTCTTTCCAGTCCTCGTCATCATCTACTTATGCGCAGTCATTGTTTTTTTGTATGCAGGGCCCGCACAGGGAGGCGGCGTGATTTCAGCACGCTATCCCTATGGAACGGGGAGCCGCGCGGAGCTGTTTGCACGCAGCCTTTTTCTGGTCTCCGATTTTCCCTTTACAGGGGGCGGGCTCGGCTCTTTCCCGGGCTTATATTCCCACTACATCCTGGGAATTCCCTTTTTCAATGTGGTCAACAGCCACAACCTGTTCCTGGATGTTGCCATTGAACAGGGCTCGTTGGGTGGTCTCTCATTTCTGATGATTTTCTTGATAAGCATATGGTCGATATCACAAGTCATCGTCAAGACAGATTCCCTTAACCTGCGCGTCGTTGGTTCTCTAACATTCGTTGCACTCATTATCGCATTTGTGCATGGGATGGTGGATGACTATCTCTATAATGGGAACGGGGCATTTCTTTCTTTGGCGCTGGCGGGGCTAGCCGCCACAGTCCATATGGAGTCGACCCGTAGTGTTCCGCAAGAAAATTATCGCCGCGTCAGCCTGGTGGCTTTAGGGTTGGTTGCCGTAACGATTTTCAACTGGAACACATTTCGTTCAGCATGGTATGCAAACGTTGGTGCTGTCCACTTAGCTAAAGTGGAGCTCGTCGGTTTCCCCACAGATCAATGGGTAGCTCCGTCACTCTATCCCGAACTTGACACCGCGCAGTCATCCCTGCATTCTGCACTTCAAGCTGATCCCACAAACCGGACAGCAAACCATCGCCTTGGCTTGATTTCCATGCTACGTGGGGATTTCCTTACCGCCTGCGCATATCTCGAAAGTGCATACGAGGAAGCACCTACCCATCGCGGGATCACGAAATCTCTGGGGTATTGTTACGCCTGGCTGGGAGATCGGGAGAAGGCACCGGTATTCCTAAAGGATATCCCTGAAGCGCTAGCTGAACTTGATGCATACATCTGGTGGTGGGAAACGAAGGGGCGTCTGGATTTGTCTGATAACGCCGTTGAACTGGTGGCTTATTGGAAGGCGCAGTTGAATCGAGAGTGAAAAGATTTAGATTGCCTTTGCCGGCAGTTTGGATGAAGGACAGGTCTTAAGGCAACTATGCGAATCGCTTACATCGTCCCCTATGTACCTAACCAGATTAGGACTCGTTCATACAATCTGATCAGCCATCTTTCAAAGCTTGGGCATGAGGTGGATGTCTTCACCATCGGCTCTAGTGACGCAGATCTGTGTGATGCGGAATCGCTGAAATCGAGATGTGCAAATATCGTTTACCACCATCAACCCTTTTGGCGGTCGCTTGCCAACTCTTTTCGCGCATCATTCACTGGTAGACCACTCCAATCCGTTTACAGCTGGCACCCTTCCCTTGCCGAATACTTAGTCCAGCTTTTCGCTGGAACTGACGGCTCCAAGTATGATTTAATTCATGTAGAGCATCTGCGCGGCTCGCAATATGGCATGCTACTGAAATCCAGGTTCCCAAACAGGACAGTTTTGTGGGACAGTGTGGATTGTATTAGCCATCTCTTTCAACAGGCGTCAGCGCAAAGTAAGGATCCATTCGGCAGACTGATCGCTCGTTTTGAGCTACCGAGAACCCGCAAATTGGAGGGAAAACTTCTGTGTCATTTTGATCATGTGCTGGTTACCTCCTCCGCGGATAGAACCGCTCTACTGGCTCTGGATCGAAGAGGCAGGAGACCGGCGCCAATCTCTGTGGTGCCAAATGGCGTGGATCACGAATTCTTTTATCCGAAGCAGGATATTAGGCGGGATCCGGAAACTTTAGTCTTTAGTGGAAAAATGAGCTATCACGCGAATATTTCCATGGCGAAGCATCTGGTTACGGAGATCATGCCGCGCATCTGGAAGACACGTCCTAATACACAGCTGTACATAGTGGGCAAAGATCCCTCGTCCACCATACAAGACTTCGGGAAGCATCCTCTTATAACTGTGACAGGAACGGTGAAGGATATCCGCCCGTTCCTCTGGCGTGCCACTGTAGCGGTCGTGCCGCTTCTGTATGGAGCCGGAATACAGAACAAGATTTTGGAAGCAATGGCAACGAGCACGCCGGTTGTCACGACCACGGCCGCGCTCTCCGCCCTGCAATCTCAGGTGGGGAAGGCGCTATTGGTCGCTAACAACTCCGATGCGTTTGCGGAAGCGGTTTTGCAGCTCGTCGAAGATCCAACTCTTCAGAATGAGATCGGCAAAGCAGGCGAAGCCTATGTCAGGAGCCATCACAGCTGGGTTTCTGCTGCCGCTCGATTGGTGGACATTTATCAGCTCGCAATGGAGCGAGCAAGGTTTAGTCCCCAAACTATGTGAGTTAAAATCCGATAAATTATCGCAATTCTAACAAGGAGATTTCTATGAAGATACTCGTTACAGGTGGTGCAGGGTTTATTGGTTCTCATGTTGTGGATGTTCTGATTGAGTCCGGACATGAGGTGGCAGTTGTTGATAATGTGTGGGAGCATGGTGGGGGCAAATTAGAAAATATCAATCCAAAAGCCACTTTCTATGAGATCGATATTCGTGATGCAGAGCTTCATAATGTCTTTCAACGTGAGCAGCCTGAAGTGATTTGCCATTTAGCCGCGCAGCATAGCGTTAAAATTTCCACGGATGACCCTGTTCACGATGCACAGGTTAATATCCTGGGCTTGATTAATGTACTGCAGATGGCCACACAATACAGCGTGCGGAAAGTCATTTTTTCATCCTCGGGGGCCACCTACGGTACAGTTGAATCGATGCCTGTCGATGAAAAGACTGTCCAGAATCCTGAATCCCCTTACGGTACGACCAAAATGGCAAGCGAATTCTATCTTAAGTTCTGGAAGAATATGCACGGGCTGGATTTCACCATCCTGCGATATGGAAATGTCTACGGCCCCCGCCAAGATCCCCTGGGAGAGGCAGGTGTCATTGCCATTTTTTCTCGCCAGATACTCCTTAAAGAATCCGTTCGCATTGACTGGGACGGTGAACAGCAGAAGGATTACGTATATGTGAGAGATGTAGCGCGGGCAAATCTGTTAGCATTGACCGCCGGAAGTGGAGAAGTCTACTGCATTGCATATGGCGAGGGAACTTCGGTGAATGCCCTGCATCGAGGGCTGACCAATATCATAGGCCATGAGGTTGAAGTTCGTCGAGCTCCGAAACGCCCGGGCGATATCTACCTTACCTATTTTGATTGCAGCAAAGCCTTCCACGAACTGGACTGGAAGGCTGAGGTTGAACTAGAAAAGGGTTTGACATTGACGGTTGATTACTTCAGGGAAAGCCTAGGCATGGAAAGAGACAGCTCAAGCTATCGTCTGTAATGATGAAACATATCCATCAAAGAGGATACAGACTTGACGATCCAGCACCCTGTTGTAACTTAATATTGAATTTTCTGTCCTGTAAAAGCTTTATTTAGAGTTCCTACAGTTAACGTTTGATCACGGGGAAAACCATACAGCATGAAACATGCCCTAATATGTACAGCGATACGTAGTGAGGGATTTCTTCAGCCGACATTTTGTTCGAAGGGCGGAGCATCCTACATATCAGTTATCCAGACCTTCAAGTTATGTGGGGCAAGCTTTCTTACCCTTTCTGTTCCTTAGCTCTCTTCTCCAGAAACCAGGTGCCGATGAAAATCCTAATGATATCTCCTCAGCCCTTCTTTGAGCCACGCGGCACGCCTATCAGTGTCTACCAGCGCCTCGAAGCGCTTTCAGCGCTTGGGCATGAGATCGATCTCCTTACCTATCATGTGGGAAAAGATGTCGAATTTCCAAATGTAAAGATCCATAGGGTACGCAAAATAGGGTTTATCCAGCATGTCCGCGTAGGACCTTCGAGGGCAAAGATCCTGCTGGATGTGCTCATATTTCTTAAGGCTTTGCACATGTTGATGACCAAACGATATGACGTGATCCATTCCCATGAAGAAGCATCGTTCTTCAGCATGTTTCTAGCCGGGGTGTTTCGCACATCTC
>JAICQC010000475.1 GCA_025938055.1 Anaerolineales bacterium
GGCGAATTCATTCAGGTTTTTGAACCTGCCATTCTGGTCGCGTTCCTGAATAATCAGTTCCACTGCCGCCTGACCGACATTCTTGACCGCGCCCAAACCAAAGCGGATATTTGGCTTGCCATCTGCTTCGGAGTCTTCGATTCCAAAATCCCAGCCCGAAGTGTTAATCTCGGGAGCAAGAACGGGAACTCCCATACTGCGGGCTTCCGCCACGTACAGGGCGACCTGCTCGGTCTTGCCGGCATTCGCGGAAAGTAACGCCGCCATATACTCTGCCGAGTAATGGGCCTTCAAATAGGCGGTTTGGACAGAGAGAACACCGTAGTCCGCCGCGTGGCTCTTGTTGAAGCCATAACGTGCGAATTCCTCCCAGTCGCTGTAGATGGCTTCCGCGATCTCTTTTGCCATTCCGTTCTTCACGGCGCCCGTGACGAACTTGGCGCGGTGCTTTTCAATCTCTTCCTTTTTCTTCTTCGAGATGGCTTTGCGCAGTTCATCGGATTCGGATGGTGTATAGCCTGCCAGCTCCACCGCGGCGCGCATCAACTGTTCCTGATATACCGGAATCCCATACGTATCCCGGAAGATCGGCTCCAGGGCGGGATGGCGATATTCCACTTCTGCTTCGCCATGCATCCGGGCAATGTAATCGGGGATGAATGCCATCGGTCCCGGACGGTACAGCGCAACCATAGCGATGATGTTATCCAGCGTCTTGGGCTTCATCTGCACGAGATAGCGCGTCATCCCCGTGCCTTCCACCTGGAAGACTCCTGCGGTGTGCCCGCTGCCCATCAGCTCAAACGACTTGGGATCATCGAGCGGGATATTATCCAGATCGAACTTGACGTCATGCCGCTTCTCGATCATATCGCAGGCTTTTGCCATCACGCTCAAGGTGATGAGCCCCAGAAAATCCACCTTCAGCATACCCAGCGGATCATCGAGAATACCCATTTCGAACTGTGTAACGGTCTTAATCGGGGTCTCTTCCGAGTTCGATGTGGGACGGTGGAGCGGCAGATACTCAACGATTGGCTTATCAGAGATCACAACGCCCGCGGCATGAGTACCGGCATTGCGGACTGTGCCTTCCATCTTTGCCGCGGTATCGATCAACTCGCGCAAGTGCGGCTGCTTGTCATAGATTTCCTTGAATTCAGGCACAGCCATGGCGTCTCGCATGGTGGTCTGCCTGCCCGAGACGAACGGCACAAGCTTCGCGACTCGATCCACTTCCGGTAACGGGATCTCTTTCACGCGCGCTACATCACGCAATGCCGCCTTGGTCCCCATGGTGCCAAACGTGATAATCTGCGCGACCTTGTCATTTCCATATTTGCGCACGCAGTATTCGAGCATTTCTCCCCGGCGGTCATCACGGAAATCCAGATCAATATCGGGCATGGAGATACGCCCGGGGTTCAGGAAGCGCTCGAACAGCAGATCATGCTGGAGCGGATCGACCAGCGCGATCCTTAAAACATAGGCGACAATAGACCCCGCCGCAGACCCCCGTGCGTTGTACCAGATATTGTTTTCGCGTGCATGACGGCACAGATCCCATACGATCAGGAAGTATGCCTCAAACCCCATCTTATGGATGACACCCAGCTCGTAATCGATTCTCTCCTGCACCTGCTGGCTGGACGAGCGGTCCCCATAGCGCTTTTTTGCCCCCTCGACGCACAGATGACGAAGGTATGTCTCAGCCGTGAACCCTTCAGGGACGGGGAAATCAGGCAGGTGATAACCCTTGTGTCCCAGATCCACACTACAACGCTCCGCAATCAGGAGAGTATTGCTCAGCGCCTCAGGCACCTCCGCAAAAAGCAAACTCATTTCGTGCGGCGTGCGCAGATAGTACGAGTCATCGGTCATGCGCATACGGTCTGTATCGGCAAGCAGCGATTGGGTCTGTATCGCGAGCAGGATATCCTGCAAACGTGAGTCATCCTGGTTAATGTAATGGACATCGTTCGTGGCTATATATTTTGCCGAATAACGCGCCCCCATCTCCACCAGCTTGCGGTTCAAATCGGTGATCTCTTTGATATTGTGCTGCTGCAGTTCGACGAAGAAACGGTCCGGTCCGAACACGTCGTAATACCAGTTCATACGCCTGACGGCTTCTTCGGGATCATCGTTGAGCAAAGCCCGCGGTATTTCCGCAGACATACATCCGGACGTGCAGATAATCCCCTCGGAATGAGCTGCTAAAAAGTCCCGGTCGATCCGGGGATAGTAATAGAAACCATCGAGCTGCGCCGCCGATGAAATCTTGAGCAGGTTTTTGTACCCCGTCTCATTTTCAGCAAGCAAGAGAAGATGAAAGGAGGAGCGATCGAGTTTCGGGTCGCGGTCGCTCATGCCGCGCGCCGCCATGTACGCTTCCACGCCGATGATGGGCTTGATCCCCTCTTTTTTCGCCGCATTGTAAAAATCAATCACCCCAAACATTGTGCCGTGATCGGTGATCGCCACGGCGGGCATCTCCAGTTCCTTGACACGCTTGACCAGCTTCTTAATATTCGAGAAGCCATCGAGCATGGAGTATTCCGTGTGAACGTGAAGATGTGCGAAGGACATGGGCTGGAGGGATTATAGCACGCATGTTCAAACGCCAAGCTGGCGCTTGGCTTAAAAATTCCCCCGATGTGAGCTTATCTAAACAAGAATACGAGCACCTGACAAAGCACAATGAAAACCCAAAAGATCACCCACCAATGGACAGGTATAACGGTTGTACCGCTTCGTTGATACCGCAACGTCATCATGGCGAGCAGAATGGTCAGGGACGATAAAACAATGAAGATGCCGAGTGCCTTTGTCAATAAAACATCATATATTTCAAAAAAGAAATATCCCCAGGCGGGACCAACCAGAAAGAAGATAAAAAATATTCTTCCATCCTTTAGACTCAGCCCTTCGTATGCCTTGAAAAGGTTATATGGAACAAGTCGCGCGCCGACATATCCAAGCATAATCAGGAAGGCTGCAGCTACAAGGTCAATCCAGGTCACGGATCGCCAACCCAGGTTGTATCTCAACAAACCAAGCATGAAAACGAAAAAATAACTGACATGAAATCCGACGCTCGCGCCCTGGTACGTGTAAAGACGAAGATTCAATTCACGGGCCGTTTCTTGTTCCCGCCAAAAGTCGTTATCCTTTGTATTGGTTAATAAGCCAATCAAAACTGGAATGAAAATTGATCCGATGGCATACATAACAATTGCCAACCAGGTATTCTCCCGATTCGAAAACGGCCAGCGCAGGGAGGGCGTTATAAATGCCCAAGCCAACAGCCAAACCCAGATCCACACAATGAACTTCAGTATCGTGGAAACAGAGAGACGATCTGAAAACCTTCGAACAATGGATACCGCGACACGTGGCCAGGACGGAGACGGTCCTTCTCTTGCTTTGGCAATCAGCGCTTGCAGTTCATCCTCCGGTA
>JAICQC010000329.1 GCA_025938055.1 Anaerolineales bacterium
AGTGACGGCTCGAACTGGGAACATGATTTTGCTCTTACCTATACAAAGGTTCGCTAACGCCGCCGTAGATCTATCCCGCAGGGCTTGCTACCGCTACAAACTCTCCGAGCATTTCCCCCACATCCTCGCCGTGGCATCGGATCGTGACCTTGATGGAGATCCTGGCGCGTCGCTTGCGCTTGAGCACCTCCTGGAATCGCTCCCAGGCAGAGAGATCTCCCACCGAGGAGGACGCAATGAACTTGCCAGCGATGGGGCGTTCATACTTCATTGTGTTTTGCTGGATCACCAGGCGGACCTGGAGCCCGGCTTGTTTCAGGCGGAGGTGAATGAGGGACCAGGCAGCTAATATGGCGACTGCAGAGGCGCTTCCGCCAAAGACTGTGGATTGATGGTTACGGTTGGGGACCAGCGGCGCAGACAGGATGACATGTTCCGCGTTTGATCTCCGCACCTGAACCCCCATCGCTTTCGACAGGGGAATATATTCATGGAGAAACTGTTCCAATTCTCGGCAGTTCATCGATACATCCAAATCTCTAAAGCGGTTGACTATGTATATATACCCCCATGCATTCTATTCGTTACTTGACCGCAACTTATGATACATCTGGAATAGCGAACAATTGTTCTGGCATGCTACGATACGCAAATGTGAATTGACACGTACAGCAAACTTATACAGAGGAAAAGGACCTATTCCATGAACGATAAAGCGGAACAAACTAAATTGCTGCTCACCGGCGGCGTACTTGCCGGGCCCATCTATATCCTTGTGGGTATTGCTCAGCTACTAACCCGTGAAGGGTTTGATATCACCCGCCATCCGTTAAGCATGATGAGTCTTGGGGATCTCGGTTGGGTTCAGATCGCCAACTTCATCGTTACGGGTTTGCTGGTTATGGCGGGCGCGATCGGTCTGCGGCGACTGGCACAGGTGGACAAACGCTTAAGGCGGGGTGCAGTGCTCCTTGGGATCTATGGATTGGGAGTCCTTGGCGGCGGCATATTTGTGACCGATCCTGCCCTGGGGTTTCCACCCGGAACGCCCAACACGTACCCGACAACCATGAGCTGGCACGGATTGCTCCACTTCGTTTTTGGTCAGCTCGGATTTTTGGCTTTGATCGTGGCAAGTTTTGTCTACGCCCGGCATTTTACAAAAAACGGTTTGCGCGGCTGGGCGCTGTTTTCGGCTCTTACCGGAGTGCTGTTCCTATTCGCCATCATCTTCGGTGTGGGTACTTCTGCGGGCGAGGGTACCGCATTGGGCTTACTGGCATTGTACGTCGCGGTCGCACTTGCCTGGATCTGGCTCTCTGCCCTTTCGTACCGGATGTGGAGCGAGTTGGATCGCTTGAGAAAAAAGCGTGGAAATGTGTGACTCAAGTAACAGAATTACTCTTGCCCTACTATCTGAAAGCAAGGATCTGCCTACTCCAAGTGGCTACAGAGAGTGCCATACGCATGCTAGACATGCGTAATCTAAACTTGTTATTGAGATTTCAGTCTACTAGCTCATTCAAAAAGCTTGATTCTTACTGAGACGCGCGATAAACATCTATGTTAAGCAAACAAACATACGAGCATGAGCAATCTCTTTTCGCCGCGCTGGCTGACCCCATGCGCCGGAGTCTGCTGGTACATCTGGCGGAACATAGCCCCAGGACAGCGACCCAACTGGCGCAGGAATACCCTATCACGCGGCAGGGGATACTGAAGCATCTTGCCATTCTCGAAGATGCGGGCTTGGTTGCTGTCCGTCAGGCAGGGCGGGAGAAGCGCTATACCCTGACGCCTGAACCTCTCGAAGAGCTCGAGCAGTGGATCGAGGACATCGGCGTCAAATGGGACGAACGCCTGCTGCGCCTCAAGACGTGGCTCGAGCAGGAGCAGACCGATACATAGAGCATCGCTCATATCGGGAAACGTGTACAGGTGAACTTCAATGTTCACCTGTACGCTTATTTGGAAACTATTCACTTTGGTTCAAAAGACTAATTCTATATTTCCACTTCACCTTCGAGGTAAAAAACACAATTGCCTTCCAGCTCAACACGATCCCCCTTCAAGCGGCAGATGATTTCCCCACCGCGCCGCGAGGCTTGAAAAGCTCGAAATTCTGACTTGCCCAGTCGTTCCGACCAATACGGCGCCAGCATACAATGCGCCGCGCCAGTGACGGGATCTTCCGGTATCCCTTTCGCGGGGGCGAAATACCTGCTGATGAAGTCATAACCGCCTTCGCCGGGTGCCGTCACGATGACCCCCGGGCGATCCATGCGCGAAAGGATGAGCATGTCCGGCGTGAGCTCGCGCAGGCTCCTGGCGTTATCCACTACAACCAGATAGTTATAGGCATTTACAAATACCTCGTTCGGCTCAATACCGAGCGCTTCGGCGAGTGCCGGGGGTTTCTCAGCCGGTTCGGAGGGTCGGGCAGGGAAGTCGAGAATGTAACCTGTATGCGTTCGAGTCACCGTGAGTGGACCGCTTGCCGAATTGAATATCACGGTTCGACGCTGAGGCTCCAATCGTTCCATAACGACCGCTGCGCTTGCCAGCGTTGCGTGCCCACAAAGTGGAACTTCGGTGGCAGGCGTGAACCAGCGTACATGGTAATTGCCATCCTCAGGGACGAGAAAGGCCGTCTCAGCCAGATTGTTTTCAGCCGCGATAGCTTGCAAAGTCTGATCATCCGGGTAGTGGTGGAGCATAATGACCGCGGCGGGGTTCCCGGCGAATCTGCGCGTGGTAAACGCGTCGATTTGGAAAATTGGCGAGCGTATGGGAACCTCCCGGTATCGAGAATATTACAGGGCAACTCACGCTGTGTTGGGCGGCGATTCTAGAGATGATGGCCCGGCAGTCTGGGGTGGGCGCTCCGACCGCGTTGTAACATCATTGTGTTCATGCCTTATCCATCAGCGCGAGCAATTTGGTGGTGGTGTTCCAGTTGCGGATGGTCATATACTGATAAATGGGAAGTGAGGCGATCCTGTTCAAGCGGCTTTGCACAGCCCGGCTGGTCAGCCTGGAAAAGTAAAAAGCAAATTTTCCTGCATGGGCCTGATCAACACCTTCCTTTAAGCTGACCTGTTTCATTACTTCTGCGGGCGTAAGCGGCTCCTTCAAGAAGACCACATCGTATCTGTATTTATCAGGTTCAGTGCCAAATCCCTTGGGAGCAGATTTGACAATTTTTTGTAATTCCTGATGTGGGACGACCACCACAAGGGACAAGTAGTTAAATCTTTTGGACAGATTCTTCTCTATTTGCTTTGCCAGCTTGAGCTTGTCTTTTTCAGTGGACCGAAACAAAACGTTGCCGCTTTGAATGTAGGTTGTCACCTCGGAAAAGTTCATCCCTTCAAAACATGATTTCAAGTCTGCCATTTTTATGATATTCTTTCCGCCGACATTGATTCCACGCAGTAGGGCAAGGTAATGAACTAATGTCATGATGTTTTCTCCTAATGAGTTGATTCCCGTGGGGGCTGCCCAAGCCACCCCATTTCATGAAGCTTCACAACACCTTACGAGCCACGCAAAATCTTCTCCATCTTCCTGCCCTTCGCCAACTCATCCACCAACTTATCCAAATACCGAGCCTGCTGCGTTAAAGGATTCTCGATTTCCTCCACACGAACCCCACAGATGACTCCGGTGATGAGGTGCGCATTAGGGTTTAGCGAAGCACGTTCGAAGAATGTTTCAAACGTTGCATTTTCTTCTATTAGTTCCTGAAGCTTCTTAGTATCGAAGGCTGTTAACCACTCTATGACCTGATGCAATTCTTCTTTGGTTCTGCCCTTCTTCTCCACTTTTTCAAGATACATCGGATAGACGGAGGCGAAGGTTATTTTTGCAATACGTTGATTGTGTGTGCTGGAATTTTTCATATATACCTCGTATTTTAACGTTAATCTTTCAAATTATTTTAACTCGGACAGTTCGCTGATGATATTACAGTCTGCGGGATTTGCGTAAGCAAATAATGTGTCACCCTGGCTCTGCCTTCAGAGGCCCAACACGGCGCGAATATTCATCAACTTCCGGTTGTGATTGCGCCCGCACGCTCGTAGTTCACGACAATGACGCCATTCGAGCCGACGTTGCTTTCCGTCACCTTGAACGCTGCCGGGATCGTGCCATCGGCAAACAATCGCTTTCCACTGCCCAACGTGATCGGATATATCATCAGCCAGAACGCATCAACCAAATCATGCTTCATGAGCGTCTGCATGAGAGTACCACTTCCCCAAACATTCAAATCCGGCCCTTGCTGTTTCTTGATTTTGGCGACTTTTTCTGCAATCTCTCCGTTTAGAAACACAGACGGCTGCCATTTGCTAGAAGTCCTGGTATTCGAGGCGACGTACTTGGTCGCCGTGTTGACGCCTGGCCATTCGTCTGCATGCTGCGGCCAGAACGGCTCCCAAATGTCAAAGGTTTTGCGCCCTAACAACAGGTCGAACGGCATGTTCATCTGCCTCCTCAGGACCGTTCCAAGAATCGCATCGGAATATGGCGCGATCCACCCGCCATACGCGAAGCCGCCGCTGGTATCTTCGTCTGGCCCGCCTGGGGCTTGTATGACACCATCAAGGGAGATATGTTCAAGCACAATAACTTTTCTCATGACTGAGTACCTCCAACATCTGGATTACTATCTGGTTGTCTCGTTCAAAGTAGGTAAACGATGTCTCAAATACTATGGTATATCACAATGCGCAAGGCGTCTATATGTCGGAACGCGACGAAGCCAGCCAACGGCTTGCGTTAGTGGCGGCTGGCGTTAATCTCCGTGCCCGCGATGATAGACGACAGCAACATCCCCCGTTTCAAGCAGCGACTTGAGATTCGATATGACCAGCGGCCAGCCCTCCGACACGGCTTCGATGAACTTGGAGTCCGGCTGTTCCATCGAATGGGTGAGTGTGAGCTTCGCGGACGCCCCCGTGGGCTCAATCTCGTAGACGCAACGCGAGTTGCCCTCTGCCTTGAACTCGGGCTTCCATTCATTTAGCCAACTCATCACCAGCCGCTTCTGCGGAACGCTCTCGAGAATCTCGCCCGAGTCCATGAGGCTTCCGTCCGCATACATTCTCCAGGCGGAGCCGACTTTCCATTCACTTTCGACCCTCATTCCGAACCGATACTGCTTTATGATCTCGGGCGTTGTTAGTGCATCCCACAGCTTCTCGGGTGTTATGCGGATGTAAGTAACGTAAACAAATTTCGAGCCAGACATGGGATCCTCCTACGTCTGCGATTCGCGTGACCCGCTTGGGGTGGGAGCGTGGATTCGCCCTCGAAATGGAAAAAAACCAAAGCCACGCAAAATGCCTGACTGCCCGAAG
>JAICQC010000079.1 GCA_025938055.1 Anaerolineales bacterium
CTATCTGCTGGTCTTAAGCACATTTAGCAGAGTCATGTGCAGCACTCACACCATTGTTTCGCCCGATCCGTCACCGGGTGGAGGACGATGCCGGCGGACGCGCCCTCATCAAGGAGGACGGCTGTTATGTTGATCGCTTATGCAGCGAGGGGCATAGCAGCGTAGGAAGTGCGATTGGCACTTGATTTTTTGCGCTGAGTTTACGAGTTCGGCGCCTCTCGGCTCGCATTCCGGAACCAGCCTCTCCCGTCGAAGCCTGTCATCCCCGGCTTGGGAGACGGTAGCCCGTCTATACATCCTATTATAACATACTTACAAAAGGCAAAGCGTCTTGCTCTACACGAAACTTTATGCTAGACTGTTGGAATATTGTTAGAAGGAATGATGTCTTCATGAGCGAAAAAATCCTCATCATCGATGATGATCTCGATACATTGCGGCTGGTGGGATTAATGCTTCAGCGTCAGGGATACCAGATCAGCGCCGCGACCAACGGACAGCAAGGGTTGGAAAAAGCGTTTGAGGAGGACCCAGATCTAATTCTGCTGGACGTGATGATGCCAGATATGGATGGCTACGAAGTGACACGGCGCCTTAGGCAAAACCCCGCGACGCTGGACACGCCCATCCTGATGTTCACAGCCAAGACCCAGCTTGACGATAAAGTGATCGGGTACGAGGTCGGCGCAAACGATTATCTGACCAAGCCCACTCACCCGTCGGAGCTTCAGGCGCGCGTTAAGTCCCTGCTGGCGCGCATCAATGACAAACAAACAACTGTTGGTTCCGCCAGAGATGAGAACCACGGCTATGTGATTGGCGTGCTCGGTGCGCGGGGCGGGCTTGGCACCACGACCATGGCGGTCAACCTGGGCGCCGGCCTGCAATCGCGCACGAAATCGGACGTCATCGTGGCAGAGATGCTCCCGGGGCAGGGAGCGCTGGCGCTCGACGTAGGCGTTCCGAACTCCAAGGGGCTGGTGGACCTTTTGAGTCTCAACAAGCTGAGCGAGCTCACCCGCGACCGCGTCCGTGAGTCTCTTGTTCCGCATCCTTCCGGGTTGAAATTATTGCTTGCGTCAGACCGCCCGCGCGATATGCACTTGATCAATCAGGTCGCCAACTACGAGAGCCTTGTGAAGAAACTTGCCAGTCTGGCACGTTTTGTTGTGCTCGACCTGGGCGTGGGGATACAGCCATTTGCTGAGAAAATCATGTCTGTGTGTGATGAGGTGTTTATCATCCTGGAAGGCATCCCCAATACCATCACTCATACCAGGGCGCTTATAGATGATATTTCTGCCCTAGGCATCGCCAAGAAAAACATCAAAGTGGTGCTGAACAACCGCATTCGTTCAGACACACAGTTACCGTCCAGCCAGGTGCAGGCGAAGCTGGAACACGAAATTCTCAGCACACTCACACCGGCTCCTGAACTGTTTGTGCAAGCCACCCGAATGCAGACGCCTGCCATCCTGTGCCAGCCAGACAGCCTCACCGCAAGGCAGATCACAAAGCTTGTGGATTTTGTCACCGAGCGAGAGGCGCTCCCCAGATGACCGAATCCGCCAGTCCGGCACTCGCCTCGATTTGCTTAGCAAATCGCGCGGCGATTGAGGACGCGGCGGTACTCATCCGCAAGGCACAGCGCGCTGTCGTCCTGACCGGCGCAGGAGTTTCCACCCCGTCTGGCATCCCGGACTTCCGCTCGGAGGGAACAGGCTTATGGTCTCGTGATGAGCCGCTGGAAGTCGCTTCCTTAACTGCCTTTCGCACAACCCCCGAACGTTTCTTCAACTGGTTTCAACCCCTCGCAGGCTGCATCTTTAATGCGCAGCCAAATGCCGCTCATCTGGCGCTGGCTGCCTTCGAACGCGCCGGGCATTTGCAGACAATCGTTACGCAAAACATAGATGCCCTGCACCAGAAGGCTGGCTCGCAAAACGTCATCGAATTGCATGGCACCCTTCAGAAAGTCACATGCACGAACTGCTTCAAACAGTTCGAGGCAGGTCCTTTTTTGCAGCCGTACGTGGAGACGGGGAAAATTCCACAGTGCTTAAGTTGCAATGGAATCCTGAAACCGAATGTGATATTGTTTGGGGAAGAACTGCCCCAATCTGCATGGTACGAAGCACAGCGTGCAGCGCGGCAGTGCGACCTGATGGTGGTCGCAGGTTCCTCCCTGGAGGTTCTGCCCGTCGCCGGATTGCCCATGCAGGCGCTTGACCGGGGGGCGCATTTGATCATCATCAACAACACTCCCACTTATCTCAATGTACGCGCAGATGTCGTCATCCACGATGACGTTGCCACCACAATCCCTGAAATAGCGAAGCGAGTGCTCCATGGCTGAGATCAAAACCCAAACACTGGATAGTTACCTGCGAGTGATCGAAATCTCACGCGACCTGGCATCCACGCTGGATCTTGATATTTTGCTGGATGACATCGTGCGCGCCGCATCCGACGTGACCCGCGCCGAAGCGGCATCCATTTTGCTCTACGACGACACAGCACGCCAGCTCTACTTTCAGGTTGCCACCAATATCGATGAACCCACCATGCGCGGACTCGTTGTCCCGCTCGACAAAAGCATTGCCGGATGGATCGTCACCAATCGTAAATCGGTGCGCATCGACGACGCCCATAAGGACGACCGTCATTTCAGCGAGGTGGAGCAGACCATCGGCTTTGAAACTCGCTCCCTGCTGGGCATCCCCCTTATCACAAAAAATAAAGTCGTTGGCGTTCTAGAAGTCATCAACAAGAAAAAGGGCAGGTTTACAGATTCAGATGAATCGATGCTCTCGGTGCTGGGCGCGCAGGCGGCGGTCGCGATCGAGAACGCCCGCCTCTTCCAGCAATCAGATCTGATCGCAGAATTCGTCCACGAGCTGCGTACGCCGCTTGCCTCGTTAAGCACCGCCACCTATCTGCTGCTGCGCCCTGAGATGTCGCGCGAGCAGCGTGACCAGATCGTCAACAATATCCATACCGAGACGCTGCGCCTGAACTCGCTGGCTTCCTCGTTCCTTGACCTGGCGCGCCTGGAGTCTGGACGCGTCCAGTTCCGCAAAACGCGCTTCAGCGTGGCAGACCTGATCTACGAGTGCGCCGATGTAATGACAACCAAGGCGCATGAGACGGGCGTTCAGGTCCGCGTGGATATTCCCAACGAAATGCCTCTCATGGAAGCCGACCGCGACAAGATCAAACAGGTGCTGCTCAACCTGCTGAGCAACGCCATCAAATATAACCGCCCGAACGGCTCTGTCATCATTACGGGCGCCTTCGATGATACCGACATATCGATTACCATTCAGGATACAGGCCTAGGCATCCCTGATGAAGCAGTCCCCCATCTCTTCGAAAAGTTTTACCGTGTGCGCGAGCATGAAGGCAAGACTGGCGGCACCGGTCTGGGGCTTTCGATTACAAAGCAGATCGTCCAGGGACACAATGGTCGTATTGAGGTGAAGAGCAAGATGGGGGTGGGAACCTCCTTTACCGTTCACATCCCCCGTTCCACGAGGCTTATGCCGCGCAATAACGAAACACAATAACATGTCGTTGCGAGGGCTGGTGGTTGAGTAGAACGGTGGTCTTCCGTTCGTACACTGACACCGACACACAGTGCAGATGTGACACTACGCCTGGATCAACACTTTGAGCACGCCGGTTTCTGCGGCGCGCTCAAATGCTTTTAACGCCTCCCCGAGTTTGAATTCCGCCGTGATCAGGACCGTCGGGTCTACCTGCCGCGACTCCATCAGGCGCAGCGCCGGTTCAAATGGACCGCAGCGCGAGCCAACAATGTTGATCTCATCCACAACGATGGAGGAAGAGTTAACGCTCATCTCCCCTTTGTAGGTGGATTTCATCACCAGCGTCCCGCGCGGACGGATGGCTTTGCGCGCCAGCGCGAAACCGCCCGGCGACCCGGTCGCTTCCACGACCACATCCCACCGCCAGGGCTGTATATCTTCTTCCGAGATGATTTTGATTCCGCGCCCCTTCAACAGATCCTGCTGGTGGGGATGCCGCGCGACCACGCGCAGGTCGCAGCCTGTCAGCGCGAGTGTTTGGGCGATGAGCTGCCCCAGCCGTCCCGCGCCGACGATCAACACGCGATCCGTGGGCTTGATCTGTACCTGCTGCTGGATCTCCAGCGCCGCGGCGAGGGGCTCGGTGAAGACCGCCATTTCATCGGGAACGGCATCGGGGACGCGGTGGAGGTTGGCAATTGGTAATTGAGTAAATTCTGCAAAGGTGCCATCGCGGTTGACGATACCCAGCACTGTTCGATTCTCGCAATGTGTGGGACGCCCGTTCAGGCATTGCTCGCATTGACCGCAAACGACGTTGATCTCCCCTACCACACGCTGACCAACCCATGATGCATCGTCTGCTTCAACGACTCCCCCGACGAACTCGTGACCCAGGATGCCGGTGTAAGGATAATAGCCTTTCACCAGTTCCAAATCGGTACTGCAAATCCCTGCTTTATGGATTTTGATCAGGGCTTCGTTCGGTTTGCGTGATTGCGGGATGTCACGCAGGTCAATTTGATGGTTTTCAAGCCATAATGCTTTCATGTTATTCCTCGGCAACCGTCCAACGATCTCGCCCGTTATGTTTCGCCTGATACAACGCCGCGTCTGCACGGTTGAGAAATGCCTGCCAGTCTTCCTTGTGTACTTTGTACTGAGCAATCCCAATACTGACCGTGAGAGCAATCTCCTTCTCACCTGATTTGAGCAGCAAAGATCTCACGTAGCTGCACAGCCGTTCTGCCTGTTCTGCGGCAGCTTTGAGCGTGCTGTGCGGCAGGACGATGAGAAATTCCTCGCCGCCATAGCGCCCAATCGAGTCTGGATAACGGATGTGGTCCCGCAGTTCGCTCCCCAGGGTGCGCAGCACATCGTCACCCACCGTGTGACCATAGGTATCGTTGATCTTTTTGAAATGGTCGATATCGAGTATGGAGATCGAAACCGGTGTGCCATAACTGTCCGAAAAGATGACTTCGTTCTGCAAATCCTTGATAATTTGGCGGCGGTTGGGCAGGAACGTCAAAGCGTCAGTATGTGAGACTTCGTCAGCCTGGGCAAGGACTGCCTTCAGCTCCGTTTCCTTGATGGTTAGGATGCGCTTCGTTCGCTCCAGTTCTGCAGTGACAGCTTCGAGTTCCGAATGGATGGCAGCCGGTTCGGCAATGAGCAGGATGCGCGCACCCGGCAAGGGAATCAAGAAACAAATGAATTTATTGTTGCGCGGCCCATCTGCGAATTCCAACGGTCCCATAGTCCTGATACGCTGGTCCAGGGTGGTCAGGAGTAATTGGCGGAACAGGTCTTCACTTGAAGAGGCGAAAAAATCCTTGATGTTTTCTTTGTCGCGATGGTTCTCTTTAAACGCCTCGAACGCCGGATTCCAGGAGAGCAGGCTGCCGTCCTGATCCAGCAAGACCACGAACAGAGTTGTGGATTCGAGGAACGGTTCAACTCCGTATTGGGCAAAGAGTGTGGCGAATTGATTCAATGCAATATGCTCCGGGTCAGCGCGCTCCACGTCGCCCAAACTGGCGTTCGAGCATGTCCACCGAGAGGTGGATCATTGTTGGCCTGCCGTGCGGACAGGTGCGCGGCGACTCGCAGGCTTCCAGGTCTATCAATAGCGCACGCTGTTCTTCATTGGATAACGCCTGCCCCGCCTTGACCGCCATCCGTTTGCAGACGCGCGCTGCCAGCTTTGCTTCGATCTCATGCTGCATCGGTGATTCGTCCTCCTCGAAATCCTCCACCAGCGCCCGCAGTGCGGCGGATGGGTCACTGCCCATAAACAAGGCTGGCATGGCGCGCACCTGGAATGTGTTCGGACCGAACTCCTCCACGTCGAAGCCGAAGTGTTGTAAAACAGGTAATTGGTTAATTAGTAATTGCGCAGCAGGCGGAGGCAGGGTAACTGTGACCGGTGTAAGTAAAGCCTGTGATGGAATACTCTTTGTGGCATGCTGCGCCATCAACTTCTCGAAAAGGACCCGTTCATGCGCAGCATGCTGGTCCACAAGATATAACCCATCGGGGCCTTCGGCAACGAGATAGGACTCGCCGATCTGGCCCACGAGGCGAAGGAGAGGGATGGAGGAATTTTGGTAATTCGTACTTGGTGATTGATTGGAATTTGGGGGATGGAGACTTGACGCTTCGCGTGAAGTTTGAGAACCAGTCTCTGCTCTCAGCTCTCTGCTATCTGGCAATTGCTCATCATGCGCGATCTTCCAATCCAAGCCGGTGTGACGCGGCGGCTCGGTGGGTACTGTCCGGGTGGTGCCCCACAGCGACGGTGCAACATTGGGGATGGGAGAGTATGCCAGCAGCGCTTTACGCACTGAACGCTGGACAAAGCTAAAGACCTTATCCTGACTTCTAAAGCGCACCTCGGCTTTCGCCGGATGGACATTGACATCCACCTCTTCGGGAGGAATCTCAAGGAAGAGCGCCGTCAGCGGATAACGCCCGACCATGAGCAGAGTGTGATATGCCTGCAGGAGCGCGGTATTCAGGGAAATATCATGAACCCATCGCCCGTTGATAAAGAATGTAATTTCCCTGCGATTGGAACGCGTCAGAGAGGTAGGGCTAATAAACCCGGTCAGGCTCATCCCCTCTTCCTCTGCCATGACCTCCAGCATTTGCTTCGCGACATCCACGCCGTACAACGCCGCCAGGATAGCGCGTCGGTCCCCGTCGCCCGCGGTCTGCAGAGCCGTATTCTTTCCGTCCGACAGTTTGAAACGCTTTCCGGGATACGCCAGCGCATAACGCGTGACCAGCACATCAATGGCGCGCCGTTCGGTGGTGTCGCTTTTCAGGAACTTCAAACGAGCAGGGACGTTATAGAACAAGTCCTCCACGCGCACGGTTGTGCCGACCGTCGTCCCAACTTTCGTGAGAGGTGCGGCTTGTCCGCCTTCCACACGCAGGCGGGCACCGTCCTGCTCTTGTTGGACGCGCGAGGTAAGCGTCAGCCGCGAAACGGAACCGATCGAAGCGAGTGCCTCGCCGCGGAACCCGAGTGTGAAGATGGAAAAAAGCTCATCGGAGCGAGCCAGCTTGGAGGTGGCGTGGCGCGCCATCGCCAGTTCCAGCTCATCGGATGGGATTCCCGATCCGTCATCCGCGACCTCGATCAGCTTCTTTCCCGCCTCTTCGATGGTGATCGCAATGGAACGCGCACCGGCATCCAGTGAATTTTCCATCAATTCCTTGACGACCGAAGCGGGTCGCTCGACGACTTCACCTGCCGCAATTTGCGAGGCAACTTCAGAGGAAAGCAAGCGAATGGGCATGTGGAGATTATAACGCCTCGAAAGGATATAATATCGCCTCACCCCGGAGTACCCATGGCGAAAATAGTATGGTTGATGATTATCGCGACATTTATATTTACTTCCTGTATTCCCGCAATTCCGCTGCCGGTTGCCACACCTGTATCTACCGATACACCTCTCCCCACGCAAACTCCGCTCCCAACAGCGACACAAACAGCAACTCTCCCGCCAACGCTTTCCCCAACACCCGATCCTTATTTCCCGTGGAGCATTGACCATCTACGCTCACGCACATATGGCGGCGGGCAGATCGAATTCGTGGAAGTGATGGAACAGAACCTGTTCTTCACGCGCTACCTAATGCGCTACCCCAGCGACGGTTTGAACATCTACGGCTTTGCCGATATTCCGAATGACGAGGAACCGCATCCCGTGATCATCGCCCTGCACGGATACATCGACCCGGCGATCTATTACACGCTCGATTACACCACGCTCTACGCCGATGCGCTGTCGAACGCCGGATACATCGTCCTGCATCCGAACCTGCGCGGCTACGCGCCCTCCGACAACGGAGATAACCTCTTCCGGGTGGGCATGGCGATCGACGTGCTCAACCTCATTGCATTGGTGCAGTCCCAAAGCGGAGGTTCGGACCCGCTGCGAACCGCGATCCCCGACCGCATCGGTCTGTGGGGACACAGCATGGGAGGCGGCATCAGCACGCGCGTCCTGACGGTCACCGATGACGTCCGCGCCGCGGTGCTGTACGCCGCGATGACCGGAGACGATCGGAAGAACTACGAAGCCATCCACGGATGGTCAGGGCAGACGCGTGGGCTGGATGAGTTGAATGTTCCCATCGAGGCGCTGAACCGCATTTCGCCGATGTACTTTTTTCAGAACATCACCGCCGCGGTCAGCATCCATCACGGCACGGCAGACGAATTAGTCCCCATGGACTGGTCGGTGACGACCTGTGACCAGCTCACCTCGCTGGGCAAGAGCGTGGAATGTGTGTACTACCCCGATATGCCGCACACCTTTTACGGCGCGGGCAATGAGGAATTCATTCAAAACACAGTCCGGTTTTATAACCAGCATTTGAAAGCACCATAGCCTTGCGAAGGCTGCCCGTAGGGCGCTTCGCAGGCTCCAATCCGAAAAGGTATAATCGCCCAATGCGCTTTACGACTTTATTCTTCGACCTCGACGATACGCTCTATCCCTCTGCGACAGGTCTGTGGCATGCGATCAAGGATCGCATGAATCTCTATATGGTCGAGCGGCTCGGCATCCCCGAACTCGACGTTCCATTCCTGCGCGAGCAGTATTTCAAAATGTACGGGACGACCCTGCGCGGCCTGGAGGCAAGGCATAAGGTGGATAAGGAGGACTTCATGGCGTTTGTGCACGACCTGCCGCTCAAGGACTTCCTGACCCCCAACCCGGTCGTGCGGGATGTGATCGCATCTCTGCCGACCCGCAACCTGATCTTCACCAACGCAGACGCTTCTCATGCTCGGCGCGTCCTTACGGTGTTGCAGCTTGATGACCTGTTCGAGACCGTGGTGGATGTCAATGCGGTATCACCGTATTGCAAACCGATGCCCGAATCCTTTGCCATCGCCATGGACCTCGCCGATGAGCCCGACCCGCGCAAATGCGTGATGATCGACGACCTGTCGCGCACGACGCGCGCTGCTCTTAACGTGGGCATGGCAAGTCTGCTGTATGGCTGTGACGAGCCGACCGACGACGCCAGCGGCGTCTTCACTGATTGGACTCACCTGCCCATTTTGCTGGGAGATTAATGGCTGCAAAACAGCCTTGCGAAGGTTTATTAGATCGATGAAGAGTACGTTCATATAACCTTCGCAAGGCTTCTGAGAACAGGTAGACGAGGCTTCCGCCAGGAGTTGATACATTTTCAGAGGGGTAAGGTTTACAAAGCATATACGTCGTTCATATACACTCACAACAATTCATTCATCATGCATTAATCACGGCATAGTATCTTTGCTCTGGTTTCGTTAACCAATTATGGAGGCATTCGTGAATAATACGATCAAAACAATCCTGGGGGCTTTTGTAGGGCTGATTCTCCTTGCCGGAGCATTCTCTGGTGGATTTATTGCTGGAAATCTTCTACCGTCTGCCGGTCCCATTCCGGGGATCAGCGACCTTCTCCCCTCCTCGCCCGTTGTGCAGCCTGAGCAGGAATCTGCCACGCCTGCTGAACTGGAGACTCTGTTCGTCCCCTTCTGGGAGGCATGGAACATTGTTCATGATCAGTTTGTCGAACAGCCTATTGACGACGAAGTGCTGATGCAGGGCGCGATCCGCGGCATGATGGACGCGTTGCAAGACGAGCAGACCTTTTACATGGAGCCGGAAGTCTATGAGAATGAGACATCCTCCCTCCAGGGGCAGTATGAGGGCATCGGCGCGTATGTGGATACCGAAGGCGATTATCTGACCATTGTGAGTCCCATCGAGGGCTCTCCTGCGGATGCAGCGGGCTTACTGCCCGGAGACAGGGTCATTGCGATCGATGGGGAAGATATGACGGGTGTGGCTCCCGAGGAAGCGCGTTTAAAGGTGCTGGGACCGGAGGGCACAACGGTCAATTTGACGGTGGCACGCGAAGGGCAGCCTGAGCCGCTGGAATTTTCGATCACGCGCGCGGAGATCAACATCGTCAGCGCGGAAGGAAGGATGCTCGAGGACAATGTCGCCTATGTGGACATCAATACTTTCGGCGAGCAGACGACCCGCGAGCTCCGCGCCACGCTCGATACGTTGCTCGAGCAAAACCCGCGCGGCATTATTATCGACCTGCGCAATAACCCCGGAGGCTACCTGAGTACGTCTGTGGAAGTGGCTTCAGAATTTATCGATGAAGGTGTTATTTTGTATGAGGAATACGGCGACGGACGCCGCGATACGCACCGGGCTCTTGGGAACGGTCAGGCAACCGATATCCCGCTGGTGGTGCTGATCAATGAGGGTTCAGCCTCCGCTTCTGAAATCCTCGCCGGCGCCTTGCAGGACTACGAGCGTGCCACACTGGTTGGTGTGAAGTCTTTTGGAAAAGGCTCAGTGCAAAACTGGATCCCGCTTTCTAATGATCAGGGCGCGGCGCGCGTGACGATTGCCCGCTGGCTGACGCCCGATGAACGCCTGATCGATCACGTCGGTCTAACGCCGGATGTGGTTGTCGAAATGACCACAGAGGATTTTGAAGCCGGGAACGATCCACAGCTCGACGCCGCGCTGGAAACCATGCTGGCAGTGCTTGAAGGAAACCCTGTTCCCACCTCACAGCCGACTTCCATTCCCGAGCCTACTGTCACGTCTGTCCCTTAGCGTTGTTTTGAAAGGAGTGAACCATGCCTTTTTTGTTCTTTGATCCCATGTATCTGTGTTTCATGATCCCTGCCCTCGCGCTGATGGGATTGACTTCATGGTATGTGCGGCATTCGTACAATAAGTGGAGCAAGGTACGCGCTACCAGCGGGTTGACCGGTCATCAGGCAGCTCAGCGCTTGATCTCCACCGGCAACCTGTATGGTGTACAGGTTCAGGGCACAGCCGGGCAGCTTTCTGATCATTATGACCCGCGCAATAAAACGCTATTCCTTTCCGAGGGTGTGGCGCATAGCCCTTCTGTTGCGGCGGTGGCAATCTCCGCGCATGAACTCGGGCATGCCCTGCAGGATGCGGAAGAATACTTCCCGATGCGCATCCGTTCGATGCTTGTGCCAGCGGTAAATATCGGCTCGAACCTGGGATGGATCCTGATCATGATCGGGCTTGTCCTGCAGCAGATCAACATCGCCTGGCTTGGCGTGATCGCCTTTTCGGCGGGCGCGCTGTTTGCCCTCGCGACCCTGCCTGTCGAATTTAACGCTTCAGCGCGGGCAAAGCAGTTACTCTATGAAACGGGCATCATTAGTACAGAAGAGGAACGTCGCGGCGTGAATCAGGTGCTCAATGCCGCCGCGCTCACCTATGTAGCCGGGCTGATCACTGCCGTGCTGCAATTACTCTATTACGTGTTCCTGATCGGCGGTCTGGGCAGACGCCGAGATTAGCAGGGCAATTTCCCTCGGTTATGAAACACCCGCGCAGACTGCGCGGGTGTTTGTGTATAATTTTTTAAATATGCGGAAATTTATACTTATTCTTGTAGTTTTTCTGGGCGCAGCTTTTGTCTATCTTAGTTTTGGTGAACTCGAAAGCATTGTCGAAACCTTCCGGCAAGGAAATTTCTGGTTTATCCTTCTGGCTATCCTCATCCAGTTAGCCTGGTTTTTGGTGATGGGCTTGATCTATCAGTCCCTCTATCATACGCTTGGCATGCAGGAGGGTGTGTACCGGCTTTCCCTGCTCTCTGCATCGGCGACATTTATCAATATCATTGCTCCGAGCGGCGGCATGGGCGGTATGGCTTTCTTTATCAGCCAGGGCGCGCGCTGGGGCCGATCCGTTGGCAAAGTAGCAGTTGCCTCGATGCTCGGATTGTTTCTGGATTATCTGGCGTTCCTGTTCGTCCTCACACTGGGGTTGATCATCCTCTTCCGCAGCAATAACCTCAACCCGACAGAGATCGCCGCTTCAAGCGTCATGTTTGCCGTGGCTGCTGGGTTCGGCTCCTTACTCTACCTTGGCTCGCGTTCCGCCGTTGCGCTCGGGAATGCGCTCGCAAGGTTGGCGCGCCTGGTCAATCGGCTCCTGTACCCCTTTCTTGGTTACGAGTATCTACGTGAAGCACGCGCCCATGAATTTGCCCACGAGATGGCGGAGGATCTGAAGTCATTGCCAGAAAAGTATCATAGCCTTGCCCTCCCCCTCCTCTACGCGTTAATGAGCAAAGCACTCTTGATGTGTGTGCTGCTGGCAGTATTCATGGCATTTCAAGTCCCGTTTTCCGCAGGCACCATCATCGGTGGTTTCGCGATTGCCTACCTTTTCCTCATCATCACCCCCACGCCTGCAGGTGTTGGCATCATCGAGGGCGTGATGCCACTCGCGCTTTCGTCACTGCGCGTCCCCTGGAGTGAGGCTGTGGTCATTACACTCGCATATCGCGGCATTACCTTTTGGATTCCGCTCGGAGTCGGCGCCATTGCGTTTAGAATGCTCCAGGAGGAGAAGACCTGACCTATGCCTCTGGTTTCTCTTTTGGATTACTGGAAACGTGACCCGGAGACCGCGCCGAACCTCGTCGCCTGGCGGACACTGCCTGCTCGTCCTGCACAAACGCATCCCTTCCCGGATGATCTGCCAGCTCCCATTAAACAAACACTCATCGCCGCCGGGATTCACACACTCTACTCCCACCAGCTCGAAGCCTGGACTCACGCTCGCGCGACTGAAAATGTGATCCTCTCCACAGGGACCGCCAGCGGAAAGACTCTCTCCTATAATCTGCCTGTCTTTGCTTCATTAATACAGAACCCTAATGCTCGTGCTCTCTACCTTTTTCCGACAAAAGCACTTGCTCAGGATCAACTCTCCAATCTCCAATCTCTAGTCTCTAGTCTCCAATCGCTTAACTCTGCCATCTACGACGGGGATACCCCCCAATCTGCCCGGTCTGCCATCCGCAAGAACGCGCGCATCGTATTGAGCAACCCGGACATGCTCCACACCGGCATCCTGCCGCATCATACCAACTGGCTTGATTTCTTCACAAACCTGCGCTTTGTGGTCGTCGACGAGACACATACCTATCGCGGTGTTTTCGGTTCCCACGTTGCCAACGTGATCCGCAGACTCAAGCGCGTGGCAAATTTCTACGGAGCAAAGCCACAGTTCATCCTTGCTTCCGCCACGATTGGGAATCCGAAAGAACTGGCAGAACGTCTCATCGAAGAACCGGCTCATCTCATTGATAACGATGGTTCAGGCCGAGGGCCGCGTCACTTCATCATCTATAACCCACCGATTACGGACCCCTCACTTGGCCTGCGAAAGTCGTCTTTGCTGGAAGGAGTACGGCTTGCACAGGATTTGATTAATAGTAATGTTCAGTCCGTGGTGTTTGCACGCTCCAGAAGAAGTGTCGAAATTATTCTGCGCTATATACAAGAAGATCTAACACCAGACTCCAGCCCCGAGTCACCATTAATTGATTATAAATCTCTGCCCAGTCCTCAATCCATGGTCCGAGGGTATCGAAGCGGATATTTACCCACCCAACGAAGAGAGATAGAAAAAGGGCTA
>JAICQC010000016.1 GCA_025938055.1 Anaerolineales bacterium
AATGGACATCTGCTTCCTGGCTCAAGCCAACCGGCAGGAATAAGCTGACAATAGAGGCAAGTGACGCCAGCGTATCCTCTGCCATCGCTTCGGCCAGTGCGATCTGAGCCTGAGTCATCACCGGTGCGGGGTCGACCAACTCCATGATCTCTTTGACTTCGGGGACGGACGGCTGGTCGATGAAGCGAAAGAGTACTCCCTGCACGGTCTGCTTGCCGAACGGCGCAATGACAAGATGTCCGACACCCACCCTCCCTGCCAGAGGCGGCGGGACGGAATAATCAAAGATCCCTGATACTGCCGGGACGTTAACAACGATTTGAACAAAGGCAGTCATGCACGATGATTGTAACGTGAAATTCTTTTTGTTACCCATGCTACGAACCAACGCAATTACGGTGGGCATTACCCTACTATAAATTGTCGTGATATTAATTTATAATGAGTTTTCAAGGGAGGGGATCATCGAAGTCTTCAATAATCCTCCACATCAATATACGAATCGTGTGAAAGGATTTCCCATGAGTCTGTTCAGTAAAATTCTAGATAAGCTTGGGCTTCGCAAAGACAAGGAAGAGGAAAAACCTGCTTCCACGGGTACGACAGGTAGTACCGGGTCTATGCCCCGCAAGCCCGCGGCGACAACCTCCAACCCGAAAGCGACGGCGGGCAAGCCAACCGGGAAGGCGCCCACGTCTGAAAAGGGCGTCAGCACCAGAACCAGCGTCCCGGACAAGAGGCAACGGCCCGGTGGGGCTGTGCCTGCCACGAAAGCAATGGCAGAGGTGGATGTGAAGAACATGCTGGAGCAAAAGGCAAAAGGGACGGGACTGAACTGGAAGCAGTCGATCTCGGACCTGCTTTTCCTGCTCGACATCGACAACAGCTATGAGGCACGCGTGGAACTGGCAAAAGAGCTAAATGCCCCCCAGGAAGTGATGGGCGACTCTGCCAGAATGAACACATGGCTCCATAAGGAGGTCCTGAGGAAGATCGCCGAAAACGGCGGGAATATCCCACAGTCACTATTGGACTAACCTGGAGTAACGAACAACAGCGCTGGAATGATCCGGCGCTGTTGTTAATTTGTTGGAAAGCGCTGAAAGTTATCTGGATTTCAAAACTACCACTGCACCATAGCCCACCACCGACGAATAATCTCCCGTCACGTTGGCGGAAGTGGCGTGGCGCAATACTTTCACCGAGTCCGCGCCAAGCTCGCGAGCAGCCCATAGGACGGCAGTAAACGCGCCCAGTCCGCAGGCAAAGCCTTTGCCAGCGCGCTCGAGATCAAAAGCAGCGTCGGGGTCAAAGGATTCAATGGCGTTCAACATGGCGCGGTCATAGGTGAGAGCTGTCTGCTGGTTGTAGAAGTGGGATAAATCCGTGCTGGCGACAATGACATATTTTTTATTATGGAGCACCTGCGCAAGGGCTTTTCCCAATGCCTGAGAGACCTGCGGCTCGCGAGCACGCACCATCACGGGCAGCAGCTTCCACTTCGAAGAAAGCACACGCTGTAAGAATGGCAGTTCGATTTCAAGAGAATGCTCAGGGTCGTTCTGCACGGGTGCAAGGATAACTCCCAATTCCGCTTGCAGGATATGATCCAGTTCGTGCAGCGCATCTTTGTCCACGGGTACGTTACCAAGCGGTGTGGCATAGGCATCGTGAGCGGTAGTAAGCAGCGGTTCATGGTACGGGTGATGCATGGGCGCGATGACTGCCGCCAGTTCAGGGCTGCGTCCGCGGAGCGCGGCGAAGGCGTAGCCCGCGACCGCCCCCGAATACGTATGCCCGGCGTGCGGCGCGATGACCGCTACTCCCTCCCCACTCAACTCCGGCAACTGCGCGGACTCCAGATATTCATCCACATTGCGCGCAAGCAGATCGGGATCAGCCTCATACCAACGACCGGCTAAGGGTGAAGGACGAACATCAAGAGCCATCGTTTTTTATTGTAGCACTTTCAAGCAGTCAGGATGAATCCCGTCCATACCGCAGCGAGGAGCATGATCACCAGCGCCGAAATGGCAAAGAATAGCCGCATGCGTGTCGTGGACTGCGCAAGACCCAGCAGAAAGAACGCAATGGCAAGGATGCTCAACACCGCAATATAGGTATCGGCTTTGTTATCCCACCTGTGATAGTCGTCAGTGGCAGCATTCTGCTGCGCCACTAAATCATTGGGAACTTTGCTCTGGTCAGCGAGATAGGCTTCCAGGTCAGGGACCTCACCGGGTTCTGACGGCACGTAACGCGGGTCGTTGTAGAGCAGGGAAAGGCTAACACCCTGTTCGGAGCGCGCCTGCGCCACGTGCGACTGGGTGAGCAGTTTTGCCGCGTTTTCTTCCTCCCCTGCCTGCTCCAGTTCCAGCGCCGTGAGCTCCATGACCGTGGACTGCTGGGCGTCTTTCAAAATGTTGGACAGGAGCTCGAAGTCATAGGCGTTCTGGTATCCCATGCGTACCAGCTCATTTGCTGCCAGCAGGGCGTAATACTGCGAGTCACGGTTCGCTCGGTCGGCGCGGGTGTTTGCATCCACCTGCAAGCCTGAAAGCAGCGCGGCAAAGATCGTATTGAGCAGAGTCAGAACCAGAATGAAGATACGGAAGCGATCGGTGTTTGGGGTTGTTTCGTTCATAGCACACCTCCTCGTCCGGCGATAAAGGTCACTTCAACGATCAGGAAAAAGAGCAGTCCGACAAGGTACATTCCAACACCCAGGCTGAGGTTCAGCGCTCGTGCGCGCCCGGAGAGGAATTCCGCCAGACCGAGGCAGAAGAGGCTGATGGCCAGCAGCACGGTGCCCACCGTCAGCCAGCGCTGCTCGGAGGAATAGCCGTCCGCGAGTTGGAACGAAGCCTCCGGATTGAGGGCAAGTAAGTCCGGCGCCTCGGCTTGCTGGTCCGCAAAACGCTGCTCAATGTCGAACGCGCCGTCGGGCGTCAGATACTTTTCCTGCGTCCCGAGCGGCTCAGACAGCAGCTGCAGGCTGGGCAAAAGGTACTGGCGCAGGTTGACCGCAGCCGCCTCCAGAGATTCGTCTCCACTGGCTTCCATGGCATCTGCAGCGGCGCTTTCCACGGAAAACGTAGTGGCGTAGCCCGCCTCTTCATAAACCCGCCGCCAGCCTTCGTTTTGCGCGGCGCCCTGCTTGAGCGCATCGATCAAGCCCTGGCGGTTCGCATCCGCCGCGTTCGAACCCACAGTGTTCGTCCGCCACGCCGCCAGCGCCGTCGTGAGGGACACGAGAGCGATCAACACCGCGATGACCACATCCATGCGTGCCGGGTCGCGCTGTATTTTCTCCATCATAGTCTGTCTCCTTGGGTGATGTTAGCGAATGCGAAGCAGGTTCATCCATGCGATGGATGAGAAAAGTCCTGTGCCAGCACAATTTGCGTTGCGCGAAACGCGAGCTGCGGCAAGCCGTCGCGTGGGAACCATTCCACGGCGTCAACATCGTCGTCAGGTTTCAACTCACCGCCCAGCACAGAGGCGCTGTAGACGATGATGAAGTCCGCGCCGCGCGGGTGTTCTCTGCCTGAGATGATATCGAGCACACGGACGATGCGGACGTTCAAGCCGGTCTCTTCGAGGCATTCACGGACAGCCGCTTCGGCGGGATCTTCGCCCCCGTTGATGAAGCCGGCTGGCAGAGTCCACAACCCGCGAAAAGGTTCGTTGGCGCGCCGCACCAGCAGGACGCGTCCCTCCTGCTCGATCAGCACCGCCGCAGCCACTTTCGGGTCCACGAAGTGAATCCACCCACACGCCGGGCAGACGGGGCGCAATTTGCCAAATCGTTCGAGATGATTAACTTGCGTTCCACAGCGGGGACAGTAGTTGAATTCCGCGTTTGTCATCCAGTCAATTATGACACAAAGTCAGTTAAATAAAAATGCAGGAGTATGCCCTTCGGGCACTCCTGCATTCCATAATTCTAAATATTATTATCTTCGGCGCCAGCGGCTGGCTGCTGCCTGACGCATCGCCACCATGATAATCGCCCCCAACAAGACGATGCCTGCCAGCACGAGCTGCCACACGGGCGGAACGGGTCGGGGCGTAGGATTCGGTACAGGTGCAACGTCCTGCGCGGGTGCATTGCCCTCAAACCCTTCTTTCTCGGAGGGCGTTTCTATTTCTCGGGCGCTGTCTGCAGCGGGAAGCGTCTCGGTCGACGGAGGCACCAACAAGATCGAAGGTTCCTCGGCAGGTGCTTCTGTCGCCGCGGCGGACTCTTGCGTCGCGAACTGGTCAGCAGCCTCGGGCGCTTCGGCAGAAAAGACTTCAGGCGCTCCGCCTCCGCTCCCGAACGCGGGCGATTGAGACGCCAGTTGCGGGGCAAGGAAGTTGATTCCGAGGGTAAAGAAGAGCATCAAGCTGGCGAGAGCCGTGACAAATCTGAAAGCCGTATAGGAACGCGGTAGAGGAGGGTTCTTTCCCACCATTTTCGGCGTCAAGGTGAAGTTGCGCGGCGCCCTGCGCATCGGTAATTGACGGAGCAACCCACGCGCAAAACGCAGATCGTCCAAAACTGCTCGCAAGCCCGGGTCTGAAGCGATGCGCGCCTCCAGGCGCGACGAATCAGACGGCTTCAGCTGTCCGTCCAGATACGAAGAAAGGAGTTCAAGATCACGTTGATTCATTAAGCATTACTTCCCTCTTCCAGACGATAAGAAGCGGGTAAAAGTTCCGAAAAGCCCTGCAGACACTCACGCAGCCTTAATCTGGCACGTGCCAGACGGCTCTTAATGGTCCCCAGTGGCACCCGGACGGCAATGGAAACTTCGCTGTAATCCATGCCCTGGATATCAGCCATCACAACCACGGTCTTGAATTCGAGCGGCAGGTTGTTGAGGCAGTGCTGCAGGGCGTGCTCGAGTTCGTTGGCTTCGGCTTTTTGATCAGGCGTCATGCCGGGATCGGCCAGCCAGCGCGGCGAATCCATTTCCTCGCCATCGTCGGTGTCGGGCTCGAGCGGCGTAGTAGGACGTCGCTTCTGACGGCGCAGTTCGTCGTAGCACGCATTCGTCACGGTGCGCATCAGCCATGCTTTGAATGACCCGCCTCGGAAGGAGGTAATGCTCTTAAACGCGGAAACAAACGCATCCTGGGTTGCATCTGCGGCGAGGTCTTCGTCGCCGAGAATGCGGAGCGCTGTATTATAGACACTATCCTGGTAATGCAGAATGAGCGTGTTGAAGGCGTCTAGATCGCCTGACTGCGCGTCGTGAATGAGGGCTTGTTCGTCCATCGGAAATGATTTTATCACCACGAGTGAGGTTAGTAATCAAAACGATTCAGAGTGCCTTGCGGTTCCATAGAAGATACAACGCTCTCCAGACCACCATCCCCAGAGCGGAGGTCCCGACAAGGACCGCAACAAAAATTGGAAGCACCGGGGCGTTGAGAAGAAATCCGCGCAGGATGGCACCGAGAGGTACAGCAAAGAGCATCGCAAACGCGGGTCGCCACAACTGCTTGGGAATAGAGACAATTTCCTGCTGAAAGATTCCAAACCAGGGGGCAAGGAGAAACCAAGAGATGACGAGTGGCACGAATAACGCTCCCATGCGCGGCAGAAAGGACAGCTCTGCCTCACCGTGTGTGGCGAAGCCAATCAGAGTTAACACGGCGATCGAGGCCGCATCGCCTGCGCATAAAATCCACGTTCTCTTGGTCATCCGTTAGACAGCAAGGTTAAAATGAACATTCCCATTGCGCACAGCACAACCATAAACACGACACCCAGAACGATAATTCTGCCTCTGTTCGTCCTCTCCTGCTCTGCAAAAGGGTCGCTGCCAATCGCTGACTCATAGGGTATCGCCATAGCGGTGCCGCGGGGCATAGAGGCCTCTACTCGCTCTACAGCATCCTTGGCTTCCTTCAGGCTCACGCCGTATTCTTCACGATAGATTTTGACCGCTTCGATCTTTTTGCCTCTGGAAAGCAAGGATTTAAGCTTGGCTTCCAGAACCGGGTCATCATAATTGCGGACCCCTGCCGGAGGTTTTGTAAGTTCATTTTGAGCCATCTCCTCGACGGCTTCCTTGGCTTCGGCAAGACCGACACCCGTTGCTTCACGATACAACTGGATGGCTCGAATCAGTTGCTTGTCATGCAGTAATTGGTGAATTTTCTGAACTTGCTCGGGGGTAAGACCAGGCATGATGTACTCCTTTGTGAAACAACAACGGGCGGCGTTCTCAGACTTTCAGGGAGCCTCTCCCTTTAATCATTATTCTTCGTTCCTCACTGCAGGGAACAAAAGCACTTCGCGGATGGAGTGTTTATCCAGGAACAACATGGTCAGCCGGTCAATGCCCATGCCGAAGCCGCCGTTGGGAGGCATGCCGTAGCGCATGGCGCGCAGGTAGTCCTCATCCATGGGGTGCTTTTCTTCATCATCCTCGGCGTAATCACGTCCCATTTCGATGAAGCGCTGTTCCTGGTCAAGCGGGTCGTTCAACTCGGTGAAGGCATTGCAAAGCTCAAAACCAGCCGCGTAGGCTTCGAAGCGTTCCACGGTCAGTGGGTCACCCGGGATAGACTTCGCCAGCGGCGAAATGTCGCGCGGGTAGTTGTACAGGAACGTCGGCTGGATGAGAGTCGGCTCGAGGAACTCGCTGAGCAGGAAGTCAATGAGCTTGCCGCGTGTCGCTTTTGGATCGGGCAACTTGTTGGGATGTCTCTCCTTGATCGCGGTGAACAGTTCTTGCGCCGTGCGATAGGCGTCGATGTCGATACCCGATGTTTCAAGGATACCCTGACGCATTTCCAGACGCTTCCACGGAGGAGTCAGGTCAATTTCATTGTGCTTGTATGTGATTTTTTGCGTGCCGAGCACTTCCTGCGCGGTGAACGAGACCATCTGCTCGGTCAGTTCCATGACCTGTAAATAGTCCGCGTATGCCCAGTAAAACTCAAGCTGTGTGAATTCGGGGTTGTGCTTGAAGGACACGCCTTCGTTACGGAAGTCGCGACCGATCTCGTAAACCTTTTCCAGGTTCCCGACCAGCAGCCGCTTGAGATACAGCTCGAACGAGATACGCAAATACATCTGCTGTTCGAGTTCGTTGTGGAAGGTAGTAAATGGACGCGCCGCTGCTCCGCCATAGATGGGCTGCAGGATGGGCGTCTCCACCTCCACAAAGCCGTGGTCGTCCAAAAAGGTACGCAGCGCCCTGATGATCGCCGCGCGCTTGCGGAAGATCTCGCGGACATCAGGGTTGACTGCCAGATCCGCGTAGCGCTGCCGGGCGCGCAATTCCGGATCCTCGAGAGCTGCATGGCGGACGACCGTCCCGTCTTCGAGGGTTTCATCTTTCGCGGCGGGGAGTGGGCTGATCGATTTGGCAAGCAGTACAAAATTGTGGACGTGAAGCGTTACTTCCCCCGTCTTGGTGCGGAACATCACACCTTCGGCTTGAATGAAATCGCCGATGTCATACATCCGGTTGAAGAAGTCCAGGTTTTCCTTGCCCACCTCATTCAGGCGGAAGAACAATTGAATCTTGCCGGCACCATCTTCGATGTGCGCAAAGGAGACCTTCCCCATGGGACGCAGAGCGCGGATGCGTCCGGCAAGCGTGGCTTTCACTTCCCGGCCCTCTTTTTCAGCAGCTTCGAATTCTGCAATGGCTTCAGTGCTTAAGTGTGTGCGCCGGGCACGGGTCGGGTAGGCTTCTATCCCTTCCGCGCGCAATTCCTCTAATTTTTGGAGGCGGATCTTTTCGAGTGAGTTGTATTCCGTCATGAGCCCTCTCCATGAGGCAAAATAAAAGCCCCGCGCTCCTTCGTCGCAGGGGCGCGGGGCATAAACGTACGCTCCTGTGGCTAACTGATCTTCAGGATTTTAACATTATATGTGCCGCCCGGCGTCTCGACTTTTACGGTCTCGCCGACTTTATGGTTCAAAATCGCCTTCCCGATCGGCGACTCATTGGAGATCTTGCCGTCACGAGGGTTTGCCTCTGCCACGCCCACAATGGTGAAGGTCTCAGCGTCGAAGTTGCCCTCTTTGAGGGTCACTTTCGAGCCGATCTGGACGGAATCGCTCTTCTTTCTGCCATTTTCATCAATAATCTTTGCGGTGGCAAGCAGCATCTCGAGTTCCTGGATGCGCCCCTCCACAAAGGCCTGCTCGTTCTTGGCAGCCTCGTATTCAGCATTTTCGATCAGTTCCCCACCTTCCATGGCTTCATGCAGACGGTTGGCAACTTCCTGGCGCTTGGCGGTACGCAAATAATCCAGCTCATCCTGGAGCTTCTGGTAACCCTCTTTTGTCAAAAAATTGTTAGGCATGCTGATATTTCCTGCTATAAGAATTTTGCATCTCTAAAAAGAGATGCAAATGAATGAGGAGCTGTGCAATGACGAAGCCCGGTCTCCACTCCCGAAAGCGCCCTTAATATATCACGGTTTTAGAGCCAATACAAGAGACGCAAGACCCGACTAATGGAATTGTAACAAACGAATCCCCTTGTGTTTTGCCCAGTAGGAGTGAATCGACGCCTGTGCCTTTTCAGGGGTATCGAAGTCTTCCCCAAGCACCGGGATCTGCGATTTGTAAGCTAAAATCGCTTCTTTCCAGCACCGTAAGCCTTCTTCTGATATGGAATGTACGGAATCCTTCATCCCACTCGATTTCAGACTAAACTCATCAGATTTGTAAAAGATGTAGGGTACATCAACATCGTAGAGCAGGGACCGGTCGAGGAGTTCTGCTGCCTGCCGGACGAGTACATGATCCACATGCGAACCGACCGCCAATTGACAGACCAATACATCGTCCGGTTCCAGGCGGGCAGAGATCACTTCGGCGATCTGTGAGGGAATCGCCGTATCCTGTGGGTGAGGCGGCACGTCGATATCTGAATACAGCCATTCACCGTCATTCCTGCGGCGGTAGATGCAATCCAGAAAATCAAAGTGGACGGCACGCGCGCCGAGGATGGCGGCGGCATTCCGATCCTCTTCGCGGCGCATACGGGTCGTTTCCTCTGCAGACGAAAAACCCCACAGATTGTGCAGCAACTGTGCAAACGGGGATACATCACTTTCTGATCCCGCTGGGAAACCACACATAAAGGTCCAGATCTCCACAGGGAGTCCTGATCGGGTTTGTTCATAGATCAACCCGCCCGCAGAAAGGGCGGCATCATCAAGGTGAGGGGAAAGGTATATCCAGCGCATGGATGGATTTAACCATAGTTATCCGCGAACCAGAAGGGTTTTAAGACGCGCATGCAATTGATTTAAGCCTTCAAGTCAAGTAAACTAGGACCAAGGCAAACATGCAGGATCGACGTAAACTTCCGCGCAAGGATCTCATGTCCTACTCCCAGGTGTTCGATCTGGCACAGGGCAAGTTGATTGGATATCTGGGAGACCTGAATCTAATTGGAGCCATGGTCATCGGCGACGAAGCGCGCAAGGTGACTGAACGGCTGACTATCTCGATCCAGCTGCCGGAGTTGCCGAAAATCAGTGCCACGCGTTTATCTTTGCCGGTGAAGGTGGTCTGGTGTCATCAGGACATCAGCCCTGAGTATTTCAACATTGGGCTGGAGTTCGAGATTGTGACCGATGCGCAGAAGAAGATCATTGAAGCCGTGATCGAAAACTATGAGTTTCGCAGACAGCCCCCCAGTTATCCAACCCGTCCTGGAGAACTCGAATAGGACAGACGGTCAGAGTTTCACAACCTTCAGGCACAGCAACTCGCCTGGAGTTTTTTTTGCCCTGTAAGGCGATGAAACCAACGGAATGAGGCTGAACGGACTTGCGCCGACTCATCGAGGACAACGACTGCCACTAACAACCGAGAGGAGAAAATAATTCTATAGACCTCTACAGGACAACCTACATAGATTTACATTTCTGCAAGCTGTAGGGAAAAAGTAGCCTTAACGTAGGAGGAAGCCTATGGTGTCTACCTTGCTTGGAGGTATACTCCTGACGAATTTGGACGGAAGATATTGAATTTTCCCGCAATTATAGTTTTTGGAGCGTAGCACCAATGAAAAAATATCGCCCTATCATCGCCGCCGCACTGGCGCTCGCCTTTTATACGTTTGCCGATATTCTGATCTGGCAGAGAATTTTCGAGACCAACCAGATGATCCACTATGCAGACATCTATCACACCGGTTGGTTTGTTTCTCTCGCAGGATATGCAGTCCTGGGAGTGGTCCTGATGTGGGGCGCCTGGAAGGATTGCATATATTTCCTCATTTCCCTCTTTGTCGGTGCGTTCTGTGGTCTGGAAGATATTTTGTATTATCTGTTGGATGGCAAACCAATGCCCGATATGCTCCCATGGCTGGACGCCAACCCCATGATCTTCCACGTTTCACGCGAGGGAGTCATCGGGTCTGTAGTGATCTGGCTGACGGTGCTGGTGGTTATTTATGTTCTGCTGTACCAATGGCGAAGAAAAACTCCCAAAGAATCATTGAATGAGCCTGCCTGACTCCAAACCACCACTCGGCAGCTAGCCTTCTAAAAATCCTCTTACGAAATCAATATGATCTCCACCCCTGGACTGTATCCAGGGGTGGAGTTTTTGTATTACCGATGAAGAGCCAAGACATCGCCAGATTTAGCCAGGGGCTTGTGAGCAAATTCTAATTTTCAACTAAGATTTCTCTCACGCAGGCAATAATAACTGGAGTTCTGCATCGTTCTTATTAACACAACCATACGCCTGGCATGGTTGTATTCTGTAATGGAAAGAAACGGAGGATCTCACCTTGCGATTCCTTATAAGTTTAATGGGAGTTTTCTACTTTACTCTAACCATCGGTTTGGCTCTTTACGGACTGCACAACTTAATCACGACGATTATGTACCTGTCGATGAAACCCACGAAACGCAAGGCAGAAACTCAGCCACCCGCCGAGTGGCCGAATGTAACGATTCAGCTTCCAATCTTTAACGAGAAATATACCGTCGAACGTCTCCTAAGAGCCGTGACACGGCTCGATTATCCCGCCAATCGGCTTCAGATCCAGGTATTGGACGATTCCACAGACGATACCTTCGATCTGCTCTCCAGACTGGTGGAAAAATACAGAGCCCGTGGCATGAATATTGAAATCATCCACCGCGTGGACCGCACGGGATATAAAGCCGGTGCCCTGGATGAAGGTCTGCGCACTGCGACCGGCGAATTTATCGCCATTTTCGACGCGGATTTCGTCCCCAAACCAGACTGGCTGAAGCGGACCGTCCCATCTTTTCAAAATCCGCGGCTGGGATGTCTTCAGACGCGCTGGGGCCATACCAACCAGCAATATAACTCTTTGACGCGCGCCGAAGCGCTGGGCATTGACGGTCACTTTATCATCGAGCAGACGGTCCGTTCCAAGAACGGTTTCTTCCTCAATTTCAACGGCACAGCAGGCTTATGGCGGCGCGCCTGTGTCGAAGATGCGGGCGGCTGGCAATGGGACACCCTCACCGAAGACCTGGATTTAAGCTATCGCGCCCAGATGCGGGGCTGGAAGTTCGATTATCTGCCGGATGTAGTCGTCCCGGCTGAATTACCTCCTCATGTGGAGGCGTACAAAAAGCAACAGTTCCGCTGGGCAAAAGGCAGTTTTCAGGTGGTACGCAAGATCCTGCCAAGTGTCCTGCGGGCGAACCTGCCTGTGACTGTGCGTTTTATGGCGCTCCTACACCTGACAGGATATTTCGTGCATCCACTGATGCTATCCTTGTTGTTGCTCACGCTGCCTGTGGGACTTCTGGTTCCCGGCGCTTTCAAGATGTTCCCCATTTCGCTGATTGCCGGGCTGGGACCTCCCTTACTGTACCTGACCGCGACCGCCACGCAGCATCGTTCCATTTTCAAACGTTTGCGATCGTTCCCGCTCCTTGTAATCGTGGGCTTTGGTTTATCGCTTAGCACAACCATTGCGGTCCTCGAGGGACTATTCAGCACAGGCGGCGCGTTTATCCGCACACCAAAATTAAACCTTAACAATCGTCCCGGGCGCAAGCAGAAGATCGACCGGGCTTATCTGGCGCCGATCAGTTCGATGGTCTGGGTGGAGATCGCCCTGGGGTTGTACGCGCTGGTCACAGGAATCGTACTGGCACCGTATCTTGGCTGGGGTATTCTGCCCTGGATGGTGATCTACATGCTTGGGTTCTTCTATATTGCAGGACTGAACCTGATCCAGCACAGCGTGAAAACAACTGGATAATCAGTATTTCGTTTGGAAAACATCCGGTGTCAGACTGGCATCGGATGTTTTTGTTTGCGCAGGTAGGAGAGATGGTGGATAAGCTCTGGTTTCCCTACCCTACCATAACTCTGTTTGGCGGTTTATAATGTTTTGTCGAAAGACCCAGGGTGGATGCAGGGGATAACCAGGCGAGTCAGACTGCGCAAAGAGAGGCGATAGCCGTGAAGCATTTGAATCTCACTCGGCAGAATACTACATTTTGGTCCATTAAAACAAAAGAAAACATTTATCTATGATCTCTGCTATTATGCCCATCCGTCCTATATCCATTCATCCACTCCGAGGAAAAATAAAATGAGCGGGAAATATGCTCTTGTCATTGCGAATACAGAATATGCCGACCCCGAGCTCTCTCAATTGCCTGCGCCGGGTCGGGATGCAAATGAAGTTGCGCGGGTACTTTATGCAGGCAAGCTCTGCGCGTTTGATGATGTCATTGTACTTTTCAACGAAAGTGTGGCTACGGTCACAGAAGCGATCGATTATTTCCTTTCCGATCGACGTCCGACCGATCTGCTTGTCCTGTACTTCGCGGGTCACTGTATCCGAAGCGAATTTGGGTCTTTGTATTTTGCGGTCAGGAATACCCGGCGCACACGATTGCGCTCGACAGCCATCAGTTCAGAGTTTATCCGTGAAGGCATGGATCATTGCAGCGCACAGCAGAAGGTGCTGATCCTCGATAGCTATAACAGCAGCGTATTGTCCAACGGCACAAAGGCGGAGGCAGGAGGCAGCCTCAGAACCGGCTCTGCCTTCGAGGGCACAAGCAACGGACCTGTGGTGCTTGCAGCCAGTGACTCGGTTCAGTTTGCATGGCAGGGTGATAAGGTCGTAGGTGATGCAGGACACTCGCTGTTTTCGAAGTATCTGGTAAAAGGGCTGGAAGGCGAAGCCGATACCAACGCCGATGGGCATATCACCGTAGATGAGTTATACGATTACGCCCGTGGGCAGATCTTAACTGTGAATCCAGACCAGACCCCGGAAAAATGGACGTACCAGAATGCAGGTGAGATCGTTCTACGGCAGAATCTCCCTGGCGACCGACTGCCTGGCATTCCACTCGATGAACCCGCGGCGGCAAATGACGAAGGTAGTCAGCTAACTCAGACCGATGAGGCTCCAGAAACTGGAGCTATCACCAAGTCGGAAGAACAATTGCTATACGAAAAGTTACAGCAGGAGAGGAGACTCGAAGCTGAACAAGCCAGATTGCGGCAGAAGGAAAAATTCGAGCAACTCCGGCGGGCAGAGCAAATTTCGCGATGGAGGCCGTTTGGTATCGCAGCGGCTGTGATCATCCTTCTGGGAGTCGGCTTCGCGATCACGCAAGCTCTGGCGTCACAGCCTGAGCCTTTTCAAACCCCACTGCCAATTGTTACACGTCCACCGACCGAGGTGCTGCCCACGGCAACGGAAGCACCTATCCTGGAGCCAGGGGAAGAGACTGAGGAAACTGTAGAGACCCTTCCAGCTTCAACGGTCGAAACGCCTGCTGCCACCGCGGTGGACAGTACGCCCGCCCTAGGGATCCCGAACGAGAACGAGGTCATCGACGGCAAAGGTGTGCAAATGGTCTTTGTGCCGGAAGGCAATTATATGTCGGGCAATGAAAATGGTGATATCGACGAAGTGCCGGTCCACTCTATATTTCTCGATTCCTTTTACATCGACAAATTCGAGGTGACCAATGCGCTGTATCAGGCCTGCGTGAACGAGGGTTCGTGCAGACCCCTCCGCCGCATCGATTCTTTTACTCGCAGCAGTTATTTCGGCAACCCCGAATACGATGAATACCCGGTTGTGTATGTGGACTGGAATATGGCGAACGCCTTTTGCGAATGGCGTGGCGCTCAACTGCCCACCGAAGCGCAGTGGGAAAAGGCAGCGCGCGGCCCCGACGGGCGCACCTATCCCTGGGGAGAAGAAATCGATTGCCGCCGGGCAAACTTTCAGGGCGGCCTTACCAGTTGTCCGGGCGGCACGAGCATGGTAGGCAGCTATGAAACCGGAAGAAGCCCGTACGGAGCCCATGATATGGCAGGCAATGTATGGGAATGGGTGGCAGACTGGTACTCCGAGATTTACTACGAGACCATACCTCCTCAAAACCCCCTGGGACCTGAAATCGGTCAGTCCAAAGTATTACGCGGCGGCTCGTGGGCAGACGATGCGCCAGACCTGCGCGTGTCCAACAGACTGAGGTTCGCTCCCACGTACATCAATTTCAACATCGGTTTCCGCTGCGCGAGTTCACCGCCTGAAGCGGAATGATGTTGCCTCCACCAGTAACGATCAACACGGCGGTTAATGACCGCCGTGTTTTTATTTGGAATCTTCCTGCTCTGGATTACTCTGTGGAGGTTTTCTTTTTAGCCGCGGATTTCTTCTCTGCCGTTTTTCTTTTCTTCACAACCAGCTTCTTTTCCCCTTCCCCTTCCTTCTTTGTCGCGGCCTTCCTGCGCGGTTTCTTCGGTTTTTCCTCTGCCGCTTCTTTCTTCACGCCAAACATTTCATCCCACTTTGCCTGCATCGACTCGACTCCGGCGCCATTCAGGGCATCGTAGACGGTCTGCCATTTTTCATCATCGACAAACCTCCAGTCCATGAATACATGATGCTGGTAGGCGCGCAGTTCAACATACATTCCCTTTTGCCAGAGATCCTCGCAGGAGCGGATGTACTCAAGGCGAGTCCCATAGTCTCTAAGGATGACATATCCTTCAAAAGGCAACCCCAGACCTTCCGCCAGAGATTTTTGCCTGAGATCACCTGTCGTTTTATCCAGATAGGCGGCGGAAATCTTGATCCAGCCGTTTGTGTCGGCAAAGCGGTTGTGATAGATCACCAGCCCGCGTTCGTCGCCGTGGATGTTGGAGTAGGCAAACACATTTTCGTCCACGCCGCCGTCGGCGCGGAACAGATCGTAGAGGAAGAACTGCTCGACGCCAGCGAAGACATGGCGGCGGTGGAGGATCGGGAAGATCTTCCAGTCGTGTCCGCCGATGAGTCCTTCATCGGGAGTCTCATCCCACTTCGGCTTGCGGAACTCCATCCCATATTTTTCACGGAAGCCTTCGACCTGCCCGTGACCGAACATCGGCAAGCCGGGTAAAGTCGAAAGGACGGTGGCGACACCAAAATATTTATCTCCATTCCCGAACTGCTCGATAGAAGTTTTCTCATCGGGGTTGCTCATGAAATTGACGTAACGCTTGAGGATCTGCGGGTCGAATTCGAGCGTGTTCTTGATCGCCATACGATACTTGGCATTGTCCTCGTCGCGCAGCATGTGCATGAACGCCGAGTTGTACACGCGGTGCATCCCGAGTGTGCGGACGAAATAGCCCTCCAGGAGCCAGAACGCCTCGGCGAGCAGGAGCGTATCCGGAACTTCCGCGGCGACGCGGTCCACGACCTCGCGCCAGAATTCGTTGGGAATCGCCTCGTCGAATTCGGCGCGGGTCATCCCGTGCTCGGCGCGTGAGGGAATCGCACCTCCGGCACCCGGTTCCGGAAACCACAAACGCTGGATATGCTTCTTGGCAAGCGTCATCGCCGCGTCGAAGCGGATGACCGGAAAGTTGCGCGCCACATGCAAAATGGTTTGAATCACCGCTTCGCGCACTTCGGCTTTCAGATAATCGAGCTGGGCGGTGTCATTCCACGGAAAGGATGTGCCATCGTTGCCGTGGTAGATGTAGCGGACATCGCCGGTGTAATGGTCGCGGCGCTGAAAGACCACGGCTGCATCGGTTTTATCGTAATAATGATCTTCGAGGTAAATGCCGACGCGCAGATCGTCGGAAAGATTCTCTGATTTGAATGAATAGGAAGGATATGGAGGATAAGGCAGCGACAGGAACCAGTCGGGGTGTTCGATGACCCACTGTGAGTCGATGCCCATGTGGTTGGGGACCATGTCCGCGGAGAGACGAACCCCGCGCTCCCAGGCGCGCGAACGCAGGTTTTCCAGCGCGTTCCATCCGCCCAGGTCTTCCGCGATATCGTAGGAATACAGCGAGTATGCCGAAGCGACCGCGTCCGCGTCACCCATACGCTGCTTGATCTTCTGCGAGGCACGCGAACGCTCCCAGAGACCGATCAGCCAGAGACCTGTGAAGCCGCGGTCCCGCAGGAGGTCGAGTTCCTCGTCCGGGATCTGGTCGAGGGTTCTGATCCAGCGTCCATGTTTACGTGAAAGTTGTTCGAGCCAGACGTAGGAATTCTTGGCAATGAGCACAAGCCGCGGCATCCAGTCTTTGTCAGGACTATAGCGTTCATACTCCTGATATTCGCCACCGCCGAAGGTTTGCAGCGGGACATCGGGCTGAGAGTCACTGTGCCCGTGCTGGCGGATGACTTCTTCGCGCAGGAAGTCTATACCGCGCACAATGCGAGTGACGAATTGCTCATCCAGCAGGTGCCCCCATTTATCAATAATGAACTGCAGCTGCCCTTCCAGTGAGTTTGGGGAGGCCTCGGCGGGCGCGCGCAAAATGTCAAAAAGGGATTCAGCTCCACCCTGAGCCTGGGGACTATCCTTTGCGAGCTGAGAAAAATACGTTTCCAGGGCTGAGATCAGGTTCTTGTACGCAGTCGGTTCCAGCGGTTCATCGTCCACCAGTTCCAAAAGCGGGTTGACTGCCGGGTTGGTATTATGCGTGAACACATAGATCAACTCTTCGATCGTTTTGATGCGCCCGTTCGTCAGTTTCCTGAGATATTCTTCCACCTGCGCGTCCCCACGATAGACCTCTTCGGGCGGGAATTCCGAAACGAATTTTTTCTGCGTTGTGACAACGGATTCCGCGCCGAGGCTTTCGTCCACGTGCGAGACGGCGCTGTTCATCACCGCGGGCGGTGCATAATGCTTCACGAGCAGGCGCAACGCCTCGTCGATGAGCTGCATCGCGTAGAGATCGGAAGCAGGCACCGGCTGCGCGCGCTGCGCAGACATTTGCGCGGCAAACCTTCGAGCGGAGGCATAATCCGAAAAGGTCACCCCGCCATCCGGACGGAAAAAATCCGGATCAAACTGATAAGTATCGCGGGAGGTCTTTGTGATAAGCATATGACAATCATAACCTATTACCGCTATTCTCACTAAATTAAACAGATGCCTTCTTCCAAATTACAGACAAAATCCAAACATATGGATTAAATATTAACGCGGTACTTCGTAAATGAATTCGAGTATACTTTCTCGCGATGTCGGTCCAAGATCTGACCCTGATATTGCATTTGGTCCTGGCGGCGCTGTACCTGCCCCTGCTATTCACACTGATCCAGCGGCACGAGGGACGTGAAACCACCGCGATGCTGCTGGGCGGATATGCATTGATCGGCGCCATGTTGAACGTGGCGGAAGGCTGGTGGCGGGGTGGGCGGCTTTTGCTCGCGTCACAACAGGTCGCGAATGACCTGCAGATCTATGCCTCGCTGCTGCTGGCATTTTTTCTTTTGTTGACAGTGATCTCCTTTTTGCGGCGTGACTTGCGTGCCTGGCTGGGGGTGGGAGTGCTGTGGGTCATCGGTTTTGTTCTCATCGTGCTCAACGTCTTTGGGCTTGACGAGGTCATCTGGACGAACGGTCGCTTCACGCTCACCCTCGAAAGTCTGGCTCCCGCCTGGGCGATGCTTGGATGGCTGTTGTTTATGCTGGGTGCGGTAGTGAACGTGCGCTCGGCGTATGCACGGTCACGTCAGCCGTTGCTGCGCAACCGATTGAACTACTGGACGCCGGTATTTCTAATGCTCGCCCTCAACGATGTGTTGGTGCTGAGCGGGATTCCACTGCCGGGCAACCCGATCCGGCTGGCAGCCATCGCCCTCGCCACATTTATTGTCGTGACGCACGACCCGCCGGACCTGGTCGAGATCTCACGGCGCGTGGTCACGTACATCATCACCACACTGGTCATCGTTGGGTTCTACGTGGCGGGCTTCTCTGCCTCGCAGACGGTTTTCCGCGCATTGCCAAATTACAGTCCGCTGCTGGTGGGCGCCGGCATTGCACTGCTGCTTTCGCTTATTTTCACGCCGCTGCTGTCGCTGGTTCGCCGCTGGGTGAACCGCTGGCTGAATATTCAGGAATACCACCCGAGCCGTACACTGCATGCCTATAGCGAACAGATCAGTAACATCCTCGATATGCAGCGGCTGGCGAACGTGGCAGTGGGACTCATCATCGAGGCGATGGATATTTCGCGCGGCTTTTTGTTCCTGGTCGATTCGGAACTCACCAGCGACACGCAGAAAGCCTATCGCCTGCGCGCGGTCCGCAACCAGGGCGAGCGGCAGATCAAGATCCTTACACTTGCAAACGATCATCCCATCGTAAAACATTTGGTGCAGGAGGCGCGGCCGCTCCTGCAATACGACCTTGACCTGCTCCCGGCATTTCGAGCCGTTTCCTCCCACGAACGGGAATGGTTCAACCACCTCGAAGCCGAGGTCTACCTCCCGATCTTCAGCAAGCGCGAGTGGATCGGTATGCTGGCTCTCGGCGCGAAGATCAGCGGCAAACGCTATACCGAGAATGACCTCGTGACCCTCTCGGCGCTCGCGAACCAGACGGCGGTTGCCCTCGAAAACGCCCGCCTGGTCGAGAACTTGGTCCAGCTCAACACCGAGCTGCGCCAAGCCTACCGCGCCCTCGACAGAGCCAACCGCGACCTCGAGCGCCTCGACCAGACCAAGTCTGACTTCATCAGCATCGCCTCGCATGAACTGCGCACTCCGTTGACGGCGATCATCGGGTACACAGAGATACTGATCGAAGACCATGCTCTCCCGCCCGAGGCGCATACCATGCTCAAGAGCATCTCCAAGGGAACGCGCCGCCTGCACGAGATCATGGACTCGATGTTCGATATCGCGCAGATCGATACGCGTACCCTGCAGCTCCACGTGACGCCCGTGGACACCGCCAGCCTGATCAAGGATGTGAGCAGCAGCCTGGAGAAATCGTTCCAGGAACGGAAGCAAACGCTGACGATTGATATTCCCTCCATGCCCCTGACAAAGGCAGACCCGAACCTGCTCAAAAAACTGTTCCAGCATTTGCTGACGAACGCGATCAAATTCACGCCCAACGAAGGCAAGATCAGCGTGGTTGCCAGAGCCCTGCCCACACGCAGCGCGGAATTGCCCCACGGCGGCGTCGAGATCATCGTCAGCGATTCGGGCGTGGGTGTGGACCCTGCTTCGCAGGATATTATCTTCAGCAAGTTCTATCAGCCGGGAGATATCTCCAAGCATTCGACCAGCAAGACGCGTTTCAAAGGCAGTGGCGCCGGGCTGGGACTGGCGCTCTCCAAGGGAATCGTGGAAGCCCACGGCGGGCGCATCTGGGTGGAGAGCAAGGGTTACGACGAAGTGAACTTCCCGGGCAGCAAATTTCATGTGGTCTTGCCGCTGAGTAACTCAATCGACAGGGAAGCAGCAAGGCTGGGGGAAGAAGTGAAAGTACTGGTGGGTAATCATTTGCCATCATAGGCTTATGTCTGAGCCTCCGTAACGGAGAATCAAAAGTTGAATGTTTCTGACTACGAAGCTTATCTGAAGAAACATCTATCGCCTAAAAGGTTTAAACACTCATTGGGCGTAATGAGGACCATGGAAGAATTGGCACTACTGTATCACCTGGACCAACGCCAGGCAATCATAGCGGGCTTGCTTCATGATATTGCCAAAGAGCTCCCGCCAGATGAATGGACAGTCTATATCAAGAATGATGAACTTTTATTTACTGATGCGCAAGAGTATGATTATGAACATTATCTCCACGGTCCTGTGGGAGCGATGCTGGCGCGTGATGAATTTGGAATTATGGATAAAGAGATTCTTGGAGCGATCACGACCCACGGATATTACGGTCCCTGGGAACAGTTCAACCACCCGCTGGCATGGTGCCTGCGAATGGCAGATATTTTAGAGCCGGGGCGCAACTGGGGAAACAACATCTGGCTAAAAGATATCGTGGAACCCCTGCGAGAGGCAACATATGAGAACCGTTTGATGGAAGGTGCGTCCATCATCACGAGGCGATTGATCACGTGGTATGAAGCGATTGGGCTCACTATTCACCCCAACATCCGGCGAACTGCTAACGCAGTCAAGTTAACACATTAATTCGAATTCAAGAGGATGTCTCATCCGATCGCTTTTCGATACACGCGATGATTTTTATACTCCACCCCATTGAGATTCTTCAAATCTGCCCGCATCTGGCGTGTGGTCTCGGCGACCTGAGTCATTTCCACGTGTTCGAACTGGTTGAAGCCGAACACGGTTTTTCCCATCTCGTAATAAAGCAGGGCATTCCCGCCCTTACCCTGGAACTCCGGTAGAATACCCATGCCGTTGCCTGAGATCGTCTTCGTGCGCTTCATTTCGAGCAGGATATCCACGATGCCAAAAGGAAGCAGGCGTCCTTTGGCGCGCTGGAGAGCCGCGGAAACGTCCGGGAAGGCGAAGAGGAACCCGACAATTTCCTCTTTGTGCAGGATGATCTTGATCAGGCGCGGGTCGGCGATCATAAAGACATTGTCCACAGCGTATTTCACATCTCCCTCCGTGAATGGATAATACTCCCAGTTGTGAACGAATGCCTTGTTATAAGCATAACCAATGCGCGGCGCCCATTTGATGAGCTCACGCTTGCTCTTGAACTGTTTCACCCACAGGTCACCGCGTTCCACGACTCGTTTGGCTATGCGCTCGACCCGTTCAGGAATTTTGAACGAACCGGCAGGCAGGTAACAGGAAACGAAATCTACCTCCTTTTCGAAGCCGAGCGCCTCGATCAGTTTGGGATAGTAATCGTAGTTGTAGTTCATCATCGTCATCATCTGGCGATGCTCAAAACCATCTACCAGGATTCCATACCCGTCGAACGGCGAAAGTCCCTTCGGACCGATGACCGTATCCAGCCCGCGTTCCTTTGCCCAGCCTATGACCGCGTCGAAGAGAGCGCCTGCCACTTCGAGATCGTTGATCGTTTCGAACGCGTAGAAATGAGCTTTTCTGGTTTTATGATACTCATTGAACCGTTTGTTGTTCGCGGCGCAGATGCGCCCCACCACTTCCCCATCGCGCATGGCAACAAAAAAATCCGCTTCAGAATGCTGAAAGAAGGGATGCTTTTTGCGGTTCAACGAGAGATAGGAGTCGATATATAGCGGCGGCACCCATTGCGGGCAATCCTTGTACAGCCTGTACGGCAAATCCACGAAACGTTTTACCTGCACTTTGTTGCTGGTATCAATTTTTTCGATGTTGAGCATAATGTTCTCTCTTGAAATCACATAGTTGTGGTTTGCCAGGACTTCTGGCAGCTGTGTGCAGTATATAACACAAATGGGTCACAAGCGGTTCATGCTATACTTGTGAAAAATCGTGCGGAGGATTCTTTATGGCATCAGATCAGCAGCACCAGGAAATACTGCAGAAGTACGCCGAGGCGATTGTCAGAGTCGGGCTGAACCTGCGGGCGGGTCAGCGCCTCATCATCATAAATGCCACATCGCGTGGAGTTCCACCGGCAGCACGTCCCCTGGTTCATGCCGTGACCAAAGCAGCCTATGCAGCTGGCGCCCGTTTTGTGGATGTGATCTGGGGCGATGAAGAGCTAAACCGAATCCGTCTGCAGCATGCTCCAGCAGATTCATTCAGTGAATACCCCAAATGGCAGGTGGGCGGCATCATGGATATTATCAAGAACGGTGACGCGCTGCTGTCCATTTATGCGAACAACCCGGATGCCTACAGCGGGCTGGACCCGGAACGCCTCGGCGCAATGCAAAAATCCCATTTGGAAAATTACCAGGAAATCGGCTCGAGCGTCACGCGGAATGCCATCAACTGGTGCATTGCCGCCTCTTCGGCGCCTGCCTGGGCTGCAAAGATCTTCCCTGATCTGCCTCTGGAGGAAGCCGAAGCAAAGCTGTGGCAAGCCATCTTCGAGACGACGCGTGCCACTGCGTCTGACCCGGTGGCGGCGTGGGGCGAGCACATCAAGAACCTGCGCAAGCGCGCCGATTATCTGCAAGCCAAAAAATATACCGCGCTACACTATCAATCAGATTCCACCGATTTCACACTCGGCTTGCCAAACGGACACAAATGGATCAGCGCCCGATCCCTGGCAGAGAACGGCATTGACTTTACCGCCAATATGCCCACGGAGGAGGTCTTTACGCTGCCAGACCGGCATCGCGCCGAGGGCACGGTCCATGCCACCTTCCCGCTAAGTTATGGCGGCAGCCTGATCGAAGATTTCAGCGTCACCTTCGAGAACGGAAGAATCGTCAAGGTCAATGCGAAAAAGAACGAAGCGATCCTGCAAAAACTGGTGAACACCGATGAGGGCTCCACACGCTTGGGTGAAGTCGCGCTGGTGCCCGTCAGCTCCCCCATTGCACAGCGCGGGCATCTCTTCTACAACACGCTCTTCGATGAGAACGCCTCCTGCCATATCGCCATCGGGCGCGGCTATCGCTTTACGCTGACCGGCGGCGAAGAGTTAACCGACGAAGAGTTCAATGCCGCGGGCGGCAACACCAGCCTGACCCATGTGGACTTTATGATCGGCTCCCCACAAATGGACATCGACGGGATCAAGGAAGACAGCACGCGCGAACCTGTGATGCGCTCGGGGGAGTGGGCGTTTGATGTCTAATCCCTCGCGCTGAGCGGAGCGAGCGCACGTCGAGCGTAGTCGAAGCGCCTATTAGGGTAAGAAAGAGTCCCCTCGGGGACTCTTTTTATTAATAGAACATCTGTTATATTTTTGTCATCGCCAAAGGAAAACAAATATGAAAAAAAAGGGGCTTGCTTCCCTGATCGAGGGCTTACCTCCCACATACTGGTTAATTTGGACTGGAACGCTCATCAACCGTCTTGGCGGCTTCGTTATCCCTTTCCTGACGCTTTATCTCACAGCCCAGCGCGCCATCCCCATCAGCCAGGCGGCGCTGATGGTTTCCTTTTTTGGCGCGGGATCGTTCCTCGCGCAGCTCAGCGGCGGCGAGCTGACAGACCGTTTTGGACGCCGTCCTGTGATGCTGATGAGCTTTTTTATCACGCCAATCTTTATGATCATCCTCGGACTGGCGCGTGATCTTGCCCTTATCTCCATATCCACGTTTATGGTCGGATTCTTTACCGATCTCTACCGTCCTGCTGTCGGCGCGGCAATCGCGGACCTCGTCCCACCCGAATCGCGGACGCGCGCCTACGGCTACAACTACTGGGCAATCAACCTCGGCGCGGCGGTCGCTCCAATTCTGGCGGGACTGATCGCCAATTACGACTACCTGATTCTTTTCGTCGCCGACGCGGTGACCACAACTATATTTGGTTTTATTGTGCTCTTTGGTATTCGCGAGACGCGCCCAACGGAGGCGCATCACGCCTCTGGTCTGCCACTCGGAGAACGAATAGCCCAACTCAAACGCGCACCAATCCTGTTAATCTTCTCGCTCATCACGTTGTTCTTCGGCATGATCTACATGCAGGGCAATGTCACGCTGCCTTTGGATATGCAAGCCCATGGGCTAGGACCCGGGCACTATGGCGCGGCAATTGCCGTGAACGGCTTTCTGATCATCCTGGTCACCATCCCCGTCAGTAATATGGCGGCAAAGTGGCCGCGCTTCGAAACGGTTGCAGTAGCGGCTGCGTTGCTCGGGCTCGGTTTTGGGTTCACTGCCTTTGCCACGAATCTGCCATTGTTTATCCTGAGCGTAGCGATCTGGACCCTGGGCGAGATTGCCGCAACTTCCGTGGGACCGACCATTATTGCCGACCTCTCGCCTGTGGAATTACGCGGCTTGTACCAGGGCATCTTCGGTGCCGCCTGGGGATTATCATTTTTTATCGGTCCACTCCTGGGTGGATGGGTTTTCGAGCGTCTGGGGAGGAACGTGCTATGGTTTGGCTGCCTGATCCTCGGCATGGTGATCGCACTGTGTTATCTGGCGTTGCGTGCTCCCGCCAGACGCCAAATGGCTCAAGCCAATCCATCATCAACCGATTGAATCGCAATCAGCGGGAAGGTATAATTCCCTTATGCCCGATCATGAGCCTCTTCCTGTTGAATTCGATGAACTCCTCGCCGCGGAATTCGCTTATATCGCGCAGACCGCCATCCAGGCAAATGAAGATCGGGCGCGTGTTGCCTCCTTCTACCTGATCGCCGTGGGGTCGCTGGTCGCGGCGCTCTTCGGCACACAGTACATTGACCCACAACGTTTCGATATAGATTCCAACCTGATGTTCGGCGGACTCTTTATCCTGCTGACTTTATTGGGGGCCTCCACAGTGATGCAACTGGCGCGCCTGCGCGCCGCCTGGCACGAATCTGCGCTGGCGATGAACCAGATGAAAGATTACATGATCAATCAGGACAATTCCCTGGTTAAGGCATTCCGCTGGCAGACGAGCACACTCCCTGCCAAATATAAAAAAGACAGCGTCTCCTATTATCAGGCTGTGGAAGTTGCCTTGATTAGCGGTCTGATGTCCGGGGCGGCGGTCTTCTTTTTACAGCGGGCACTTGCCCCTCCGATCGGTGTGCTGGACTGGGTCCTTTCTGCAGCATTCGGATTTGTGACGGTTTATTTTCAGATTTATTTATACAGGCGGGCACTTAAGTAGCATGCCGCGCAATTATCAGAATGAGGCACCCACGGCATTTCAGCGCCTGCCTGAATATCAGCGCGACGATGACTGGATTCGCGACTTCCTGCACCAGGCAAAGCTGGGACACATCGCTTCGGCGCGGGATAGTCAGCCCTTCCTGAACCCGACCACCTTCTGGTTCGACGAGGCGAATCGCCAGATCGTATTCCATTCAAATGTCGCGGGACGAATCCGTTCGAATATCGAGAGCAATGCGCGGGTCTGTTTTGAGGCAAGCGAGCTGGGCAAGATGCTTCCTGCGAACGTCGCACTGGAGTTCTCGCTCCAGTTCCGCAGCGTGATCATCTTTGGCAAAGTGCATCTTATTTCTGATCCTGAAGAAGCTCGCAGAGTGATGTACGGACTCATCGGTAAATACTTCCCCACAATGACAGCCGGCAAGGAATACCGCGAGATCACCGATAAAGAGTTGAAACGCACGTCCGTCTACGCGATCCAGATCGAGGAATGGAGCGGCAAGGAAAACTGGAAAGACCGCGCCGACCAATCTGACGAATGGACTCCGCTCGATGAGAAATGTTTTGAGTGATTAAAGAAAACCTTTAACACCTGCCTGCGTAGAATCTGTTGTATTGTTTCTACAATTGGAGGAACCCATGACTGAACAAAAATTCAAGACGGAAGAATTCCGCGTGGAAGGGGAAAAACTGATTGCAAAGATCAAGGAGTTGTTCCACGAAGGGAACATCCGCCGGGTGATCATCAAGGACAAGGAAGGCAAGATCGTCATGGAAATCCCGGTGACGCTTGGCGTGGTGGGTGTATTGCTTGCTCCGCAGCTGGCTGCGATTGGGGCGATTGCTGCGCTCCTCACAGAAGCCACCGTTGTCGTTGAAAAAGCGGAAAGCTAGATGCACATCCAAAGAGGCACACTATGGACATCTTCACAATAATTTACTTTGCAGCCCTGGTCATCGAGATGATCATCCGCGCGCCGCTAAATAAGAAGCGCAAGCAGGAAAAGATGAGCGAACGCAGGGTTACCAGCCAGGAGATCTCGATCCTTGTGTTATTG
>JAICQC010000463.1 GCA_025938055.1 Anaerolineales bacterium
AACGACGGATGTTTCCGGCGAGCTGGTCATTTATTCAGGCCGCACGGACCCCCTCCTCCAGCCGGTGATCGATGCCTTCCAGGCGAAATATCCAGAGGTGGATGTGCTGCTCAAGGCGGGCAGTAACAGCGAACTGGCGAATGCGCTGCTCGAGGAGCAAGCCAACCCGCAGGCAGATGTATTCATTACGACCGAGTTATTCACGGTGCAATCGTTGGCGCAGGAGGGTGTTTTCCAGTCGTACATGCCGGTCGGCGCGGAGCAATTACCAGCTGAGTTTTTAAGCGCGGAGAACCTGTGGACCGGGCTGACGACCCGCGCCCGGGTCATTATGTACAACGCCGATCTCGTTTCAGACGACGAACTGCCCACCTCCATTTTCGACCTGACCGACCCGAAGTGGCAGGGACAGATTGCCGCGGCGGGTTCGACGAACGGCTCGATGCAGGCGCAGATCGCGGCTCTGCGGCAATTGATCGGAGAAGAAGAGACTGAAGCCTGGTTGAACGGTCTGATCGCCAACGACGTGACCTTCTTCGGCGGTCATACGGATGTGCGCAAGGCAGTGGGTGCGGGCGAGTTCAAGCTGGGGCTTGTCAACCACTATTACTATTACTTGCAACAGGCGGAAGGAAGCAACGTGGGAATCGTCTTCCCGGATCAGGGCGAGGGACAGATCGGTTTGATCACCAACGCGACTGCTGCGGCAGTCATCAACGGCGCGCCTCATGTGGAAGCTGCGCAAGCCTTCATGGATTTCCTGGTCTCGCCGGAGGGACAGAAGTTGTTCGCCGAACAGAACTACGAGTATCCACTTCTGCCCGGAGTGGAAGTGCATCCCGACGTTCCGCCGCTGGATGGTTTCCGCTTTGCAGAGGTGGATGTGGTGAGCGCCGCCCAGGATTTTGAAGCGACATTTGACTTAATGGAAAGAGTCGGATTGCCATAAAGTATGTACTAAAATTACCCTTCAGGTAACTGAAGTGGAAACAACGCACGCACATCGCTTTAACCGTTTACGCTTGAGATCGAATCCCATCAGCCCCCGGCTTGCCCTCGCCGCGGGGCTGGTGGCGCTTTTTGTCGCGATACCACTCGTCTATATTTTTGTCCGGGCGCTGGGTGCAGAACCCGAAGCCTGGCAGAGGCTGTTCCAGACGCGCATCTGGAAGCTGCTTGGGAATACCCTGCTCCTTGTCATTGCCGTGACGAGCGGCGCGCTGCTGACCGGGGTGAGCATGGCATGGTTCACCGAGCGGACGGACCTGCCGGGCATGAAGATATTCCGCTGGCTGCTCGCCCTGCCGCTCGCCATCCCTGCCTATATCGGCGGAATCGTGCACCTGGCGCTCCTGCGTCCGCGCGGCGGATACATCCCGCAGGCGCTCGAGGCGATCTTCGGTCAGCCGGTGGTCACTCCCAGCCCGCTCGGGTTTTGGGGCGCGGCATTTATCCTCACGCTGTTCACCTATCCCTACGTCTATCTGCTGAGCGCGGCGGCGTTCCGCTCACTGCATGCCTCGCTCGAAGAAGCGGCGCGCACTTTTGGGCGCACGCCCCTGCAGACTCTCTTCCAGGTCACTCTGCCGGCGCTGCGTCCGGGGCTCGCCGCGGGCGCGCTGCTCGTGGCGCTCGACATCCTGGCAGAGTACGGGACCGTGGCACTGTTGCGTTATGAGACGTTTTCCTCGGCGATCTTCGTCCAGCTTTCGGGTCGCTATGACCGTTCGGCAGCTTCCGTTCTGAGCGGAATCCTCGTCGCCCTGGCGATACTCATCCTGTGGAGTGAGCTGCGTTTGCAGGGACAGGCGCGCTTCACACAGATGGAAAGCAACTGGCGTCCCGCGCCGCCTGTCTCACTTGGAAAATGGCGCCTGCTATCGTGGCTGCTGGTTCTGGGTGTTGTATCCGCAAGCCTGCTGGTCCCGGTCGGTGTGCTGACCGTCTGGAGTGTGCAAGCCTTCCTCGACTCGCAGACGCTGGCGACTGTCTTCCGCACCGGGTCGCAGGGCTTCGGCAGTTATATGTGGAACAGCCTGTGGAGCTCAGGCATGGCGGCATTACTGGCAGTTGTACTTTCGCTGCCGGTCGGGTTGTTATCCGTACGGTATCCCAACAGGCTCTCGAGATTTATCTCCCGCTTTTGCCAGATAGGCTATGCCATTCCGGGTGTGGTCATCGCGCTTAGCCTTGTGCTGTTGGTCAACCGCCTGCTTCCATTTCTTTATGCGACCCCGTTCGTTGTGGTCATCGCCTATGTGTTGCGTCACATGCCTCAAGCGGTGCGTGCCAGCGAATCAGCGTTGAACCAGCTTTCGCCATCCCTGGAAGAGGCTTCGCGCACGCTGGGACGGACCTCCTTTCAATCCTTCACGCAAGTGACCTTGCCGCTCATCCTGCCGGGCTTGTTGGCAGGTGGCTCGCTGGTCTTTCTGACGTCACTTAAGGAATTACCCGCCACTCTGCTGCTGCGGCCCGCAGGGTTTGATACGCTCGCCGTCCGGGTGTGGATGTGGGCTACGGAGGGCTTTTACTTGCAAGCCGCGCCTGCCGCGTTGCTGCTTGTGCTGGCTTCGGCATTACCGTTATACTTTCTGCTGCGCAGAGAGCAGATTTTCAAATGACCACACTGGAAGTACGCAACCTCATCAAACGATTTCACGGCACGCAGCAATCGGCTGTCAATGATATTTCATTTGAGTTGAGCGGCGGCGAGATCCTTGCGCTGGTGGGCCCGAGCGGGTGCGGTAAGACAACCACCCTGCGTATCATCGCCGGGCTCGAACGTCCCGACTCGGGCATCGTCCGCTTGAACGACCGCGTGGTAGTGTCCGAATCTGTCTTCGTCCCGCCCGAAAAGCGCGGCGTTGGCATGGTCTTTCAGGACCATGCCTTATTCCCGCACCTGACCGTATCGGAGAATATTGCCTTCGGCTTACGCGGGCAGCCTGCTGCTGAGATCAAGAAAACGGTGGGAGAGATGCTGCACCTCGTCGGGCTGCTACCACTGGCGAAGCGGTACCCACATGCCTTGTCCGGTGGGGAGCGCCAGCGTGTGGCACTGGCACGCGCGCTGGCGCCGCGACCCGTGCTCGTGTTGATGGATGAACCGTTTAGCAGTCTCGACGCTGACCTGCGGATGGAAATGCGTGAACATGTGCGCGGGATACTCAAATCCATGCAGGCGACCGTCGTCTTTGTGACTCACGATCAGGATGAGGCGCTGTACATGGGCGACCGGCTCGCCGTGCTGCAGAGCGGGCACCTTGAGCAGATCGGAACGCCGGAAGAAATCTTCCACGAATCGAACACACGCTTTGTGGCGGAGTTCATGGGCGACAGCGATTTCCTAAAGGGGAAGGTTATACATGGTGGGATTCAAACGGAGCTTGGCATACTGGATCAGCTTGTTGACCTGCCTGCTTCCGTGGAAGTAGACATTGCCATTCGCGCCGACGACGTTGACTTCCAGCAGGATGGCAGTGGCAACAGCGTGATCGTGGAGCGTTTCTTCCGCGGCGCATTCAATCTCTATCGTTTGCGCCTCGACTCGGGT
>JAICQC010000233.1 GCA_025938055.1 Anaerolineales bacterium
GTTGAGATGAACCGGGTAGACAATTTCCACATTATCTCGCGCGGCAAGTTGCCTGATGGCATTACATATATTCTCGAAAGGCTGTCCAAAGTTCTCACGCCGGTGGGCGGTGACGAGAACCAGCCGCTTATTCGCCAGATCCATTTTGGCAAGAAGAGCTCTAATTTCTTCGGGTTCCTCCTGCTGCGCCACATATTTCAATGCATCGATCACCGGATTGCCCGTGACGATGATGTTTTTTTCCTCGACGCCCTCGTGCAATAAATTCCCCTTTGACCATGCAGTGGGTGCAAAATGCAGATCGGCAATGACGGTTGCGATGCGGCGATTAAGTTCCTCGGGGAAGGGATGCCATTTGTTATGCGTTCGCAAACCTGCTTCCACATGACCCAGCTTGATACGCCGGTAGTAGGCAAGCTGGGATGTGGTCACAACCGTCGTCGTGTCGCCGACCACCAGCACCCAGTCGGGTCTGAAATCTGTCAGAACAGGATCAAGATGCGTGAAAATGGAGGCGCTGATCTGTGCCAGCGACTGGTCTTCGCGCATCAGGTCCAGATCGTAATCAGGTCTGATCTTGAACAACTCCAATACCTGATCGAGCATCTGGCGATGCTGCGCTGTGACACAGACCCGTGAGTCAATTCCCGCGGTCTGTGTCAGCAGACGTACGATGGGCGCCATTTTGACGGCTTCGGGCCGCGTACCGAAAACAGACAGAATTTTCAAGATATGATATCCGTGTTATGAACGTTGATTTGCGATTTCCAGTTTGCTGGCACCCAACCGGTACACGGTGAACCCCGCGTTCGCCCATAGCTCTGTATTCCAGGTATTGACACAGTCGATCAGGATTCGTGCCTTCGTCTTGGCAACGAAACTAGATGGGTTCACATTGATGAATTCAGTATGTCTCACCAGCAGCAGGATGGCTTCTGCATCCTGAATGGCATCGTCCATGGTGTGTGCGAGTGTGACGCCCGGCAGATTTGCGTGCGGCTTGAAAGGCTCCCAAACGCTGACAAATGCGCCCTGCCTCTGCAGCAGGCGGACGACTTCGGAAGCGGGGCTTTCCCGAAGGTCGTCCACGTCGGGTTTGTAGGCTAGCCCGAGCGCCGCGATCCTTTTCCCCTTCAGCGTGCCCAGTGCCTGGCTGACTTTTTCTACTACGAATAAGGGCTGGGCGTCATTGACCTGCCGGGCGTGGTAGATGAGCGGAGTCAGTTCGGGCGCCGCCTCCACAAAGAACCAGGGGTCCACGCTGATGCAGTGACCGCCAACCCCGGGCCCCGGGCTGAGGATGTTGATGCGCGGGTGGCGGTTGGCAAGACTGATGGCTTCCCAGACATCCACACCGAATTTTTCCGCAAGGCGCGAAAACTCGTTTGCGATGGCAATATTCACATCGCGGGTGGTGTTCTCCATCAACTTGACCATTTCCGCCGTGGTGGCATCGGTGGCAATGATCTCCCCTTTGACAAACGTGGCATACAGGTCGCAGCCTGCTTTGGCGGATTCTGGCGTGATACCGCCTACAACGCGTGCGTTCTCGATCAGTTCACGCAGGATGTGTCCGGGCAGGACCCGTTCCGGAGAGTAGCATAGATAAAAATCCGTCCCGGCTTTCAGCCCAGACCGTTCCAGGATGGGCTGGATCAGATCCACGGTCGTGCGCGGGGGCGAGGTCGATTCCAGGATCACAAGATTCCCTTTGCGCAAATGGGGCAGGATAGCTTCCGTCGCGGATGTCACCGCCCGCATATCTGCCAGCCGGTACTGGCGGCCGTCATATTCGCCATGCCGGTCTTCGTAAAAGGGCGTGGGTACCGCGATCAGGAACGCGTCGGCTTCCTCCAGCTCGGCAGAAACGGTCAGGTTGCCGGATGCAAGCGCAGACTCGACCATCGTCCGCAGACCCGGTTCATGGATATGAATATTCCCATTTTGCAGGGTCTTAATGATCTGTGGATTGTTATCCACGCCGACGACTTTCAGTCCGTGCGTGGCAAAGGTGCAAGCAGTTGGAAGACCGATATATCCCAACCCGATAACACAGATTTTTTGAAAGTTCACTCATGCTCCTTACCCCACTCGCGTCTCCCAGATCCGTCGGTCCGATAGTTAAGAATATTCAACCTTTCATAGCGGATTTGGAGGAGGTGTCCCGCCTCAAAAGCGGGACGGAGGGGTCTATGTCGCGCATATTATAAAGCCTTGGTCTGGATTCGCTTTCACAACTTTGATACAGTGAATTTCGTAGATAAGCATGAAAGCAATTGAGCGTCTTGTTGTATAATGAATTGGAGGAGTTATGGACTTTTTGCTTGATCCCAACATCGCTTATCTCTTCCTGCTTGCCGGTGTGTTGCTGGCTATGATGGCGCTGGTGACTCCTGCAACCGGATTGTTCGAAATTGGGGCATTTTTCTGTATCGCGCTCGCGGGATACGCGATCTATCAACTGTCCTTCAATTGGTGGGCATTAGTGCTACTGGGATTGAGCATCGTCCCTTTTGTGTACGCCATACAAAAACCGAAACGGGAACGCTTCCTGGCGTTGGCGATCGTCCTGTTGATCATCGGGTCAGTGTTTCTCTTCCCGCGTAGCGAGGAACAGGGGTTTGTCAATCCCCTGGTTGCCATTGTGGGTTCAGGGTTGGTGGCCAGTTTTTTGTGGATTGCGGTCCGAAAGTCTCTGGAGGCCGCGCATGTCCGGCCCTCTCACAGCCTGGATGGGCTGGTCGGTCAGATCGGGGAAGCGAAAACAAGGGTGCATGAGGAAGGCAGCGTTCAGGTCAATGGTGAATTGTGGTCTGCACGCAGTGAAAATTCCATTTCCGCGGGGAGCATGATCCGGGTGGTGCGTCGTGAAGGATTTGTTTTGATCGTCGAGGAAAATGGCTGAACTCTATTCATTAAAAGGAGAGAAACATGGATATTCTTGGTGGTAGTGCTGTATGTATTTTTGGCGCAATCCTGGTCCTTGGCTTTATCTTTTTGGCCAATGCCATCCGCATCGTCCCTGAGTACCAGCGTCTGGTTGTATTTCGCCTGGGTCGCAGCGTTGGCGCAAAAGGTCCAGGAATCGTTCTACTGGTTCCGGTGATCGATCGGGCTGTCAAGGTGGACCTGCGCGAGCAGGTCCGCGAAATCCCGCATCAGACCGCGATCACAAAGGACAATGCCGGCATCTCGGTGGACTTCATCTGGTACTACAAAGTTCTCGACCCAACGGAATCCGTCCTCCAGGTTGGAAACTTTGAAGTAGCGGCACAGGGTATGGCGACCACGACGCTGCGCGCGGTCATCGGCGGTATTCCCCTCGACGATGTGCTTTCAGAACGCGAACACATCAATACCATGCTGCGTACCCGCCTCGATGAAGTAACCGAACGCTGGGGCGTGAAAGTGACCAATGTGGAGATCCGCGAGATTATCCCGCCGCGCGAGATCCAAGAAGCCATGAATCGTCAGATGTCCGCCGAACGTATCCGCCGTGCAGTGGTAACCGAATCCACGGGTACGCGCGAAGCTGCGATCAACGTGGCGCAGGGCGAAAAGCAGGCGGCCATCCTGCGGGCGGAGGGCTCGAAGCAGTCTGCTATTCTGGAGGCGGAAGGTCAGCAGCAGGCACAGGAATTCAAGGCACAGGGTTTTGCCAAAGCACTGGAACACATCTTTGCAGCGGCACAGACTGTCGATCAGAAGACCATGACCCTGCAATACTTTGATACGCTCAAGACGATCGGCGCAAGCCCGTCTACGAAATATATTTTCCCAATGGAATTTACCAGCATGCTGAGTAATTTCATGGGCGGCGATGGGAAGAAGTAGATCGTAAAAAATAGGGTAAAAGTAGAAAGTGGAGCGAACTCCACTTTCTACTTTTTTTATTGATAGAATCTCATGTGATGGAAATCCAACCTGCAAGCCTTCGCGACCTGAGTGCGCTGCGCCGGCTCGAACAAACCTGCTTCGAGAAGGATGCCTGGCCCCTGCTGGATCTGATCGCGGTCCTGACCTGGCCCGATGTCATCCGTTTGAAGGCGGTGGAGAACGGCGAATTGATCGGGTTCGTGGCGGGAGACCCGCGTCCCTCCCAGGGTGCCAGCTGGATCGCGACCATTGGCGTTGCCCCGCGCTTTCAAAGACGCGGCATTGGCCGTGCCTTGCTGCATGCCTGTGAAGAAAAATCGCGGCTGCCACGCATGAAGCTGACGGTGCGAATGTCCAACCAGGGTGCCATCTCTCTTTATGAAAAGGAAGGCTATCGCTCTGTGGATATTTGGAGACGTTACTATAATGACGGGGAGGATGGTCTGGTGATGGAAAAAGTATTACGCAATAAATAACCGTCCCCTTTAAGCTGGGATATAATGACAGCCAATGATGAATCCGCTTCTTCCACCGCCCGTGTGGGTGGATCAACCAAATACGTTCAATCAAATGCTTGGGGACCTTACTGCACAAACCCGCCTGGCAGTCGATACCGAATCAAATAGCCTGCATGCCTACCGCGAGCAAGTCTGCCTGATCCAGTTCACCACCCCTCAAAAAGATTACGTCATCGATCCACTCGCACTGCCTGACTTGAGTGCCCTGGGTCCCATTTTCAGCGATCCGAATGTCGAAAAGATTTTCCACGCTGCAGAATATGACCTGATCTGTCTGCGGCGCGATTTTGGTTTTCAGTTTTCGAATCTGTTCGACACGATGCATGCGGCGCGTGTTTTGGGGTATCAATTTGTTGGTTTGGACAACCTGCTGGCAGAAAAGTTCCAGTTCGAAATGGATAAGCGACATCAAAAGGCAGATTGGGCAGTCCGACCCCTGACTCCTGCCCAACTTGATTATGCGCGCCTGGATACGCATTTTTTGTTCGACTTGCGGGAACTCCTGGAGACTGAACTCATAGAAAAGGATCGCCTGCAAATCGCCCGCGAAGATTTCGTGCGAGCATGTAAGGTGGAGATCCAGAAGGAAAAGCTCAACGGAACGTCCTGGAGGCGCTTCAGTATGCGCAAGGATGTTACGCCACGCGAGCTGACGGTTATCAGCGAACTGTGCATATCCCGTGATCGGATCGCAGAGCGTATGAATCGCCCCGTGTTCAAGGTCATTTCTGATTCCCTCCTGCTGGAGATTGCCCGCAACCTGCCGGAGAAGGATGTGGATCTCGCAGGCCTGGGGCTGAGTCCGAAGCAGATCCGTTTGTGGGGCAGTGAGATTTTGGAGGCGATCAAGCGCGGGGCCGTGGCTCCGCTGGTCGAGCGCGAGCAGGCAAAACGCCCGAATGATGCAACGCTCAAGCGGCTGGAAAAACTCAAGAACTGGAGAAAGAAAGCTGCCCAGGAATTGAAGGTGGAATCCGATATTGTCCTGCCAAAAACATATTTGAATACCCTGGCAGAAAAACCACCGACGAGTCTGCAGGATCTGGAATCGATCATGCGCGATTCGCCCACACGTTTCACCAAATATGGTGAGCAGTTATTTCGCCTGTTGAGAGGCTAAGATGCGGATCAACTTTCATGGCGCAGCACATACTGTAACGGGCAGCCAGCACCTGCTGGAAATCAACGGGCACCGGTTGCTGTTGGACTGCGGCTTGTATCAGGGTCGGCGTAGTGAGACCTATGAGCGCAACTTGAACTTTGCCTATGACCCGCGCCAGGTGGATGCTGTGATCCTGTCACACGCCCATATCGATCACTGTGGCAACCTGCCTAACCTTGTAAGGCAGGGATATGATGGACCGATCTACGCCGTACCTGCTACGGTTGATCTGGCAACGATCATGATGGCAGACTCCGGCCACATCCAGGAATCGGACGCCGCCTATGTGAATAAGAAACGTCTCCGGCGTGGCGAGACACCGATCAAGCCGCTCTACACACAAGCAGACGCTCAAAATGCAGCCAATCTGTTTCGCGGTATCGATTATGGCCAGGCATTTGAACCTGTGCCGGGTGTAATCGCTCGCTTTATCGAAGCCGGGCATATCCTCGGTTCTGCGGCGATCTCGCTCGAAGTTGAGGAAAAGGGACGCAAGATCAGGTTCTGGTTTTCAGGCGATATTGGTCGCTACAACTTACCGCTGCTGCGTGACCCCATTCTGCCTGAGAGTGTTGATTACCTGTTGATGGAATGTACTTATGGCGATAAGCCTCATAACGATCCTTCATCCGCCTCTGAAGAGTTTCAGGAAATTGTTTCCCGTACAATCAAACGCGGCGGCAAGGTGATTATTCCTGCATTTGCGGTGGGTCGCACCCAGGAGTTGGTCTATCATCTGAACATCATGATGTTCGCCAAGGATGTGCCTCCCGTACCTGTCTTTGTCGACAGCCCGCTGGCGGTCAACGCCTCGACTGTGTTTACAAAGCACCCCGAATGCTTTGATGCGGAGACGCGCTGGTTCGTCCAGCAGGCGCGACATCCCGCCCTGGATTTCAAAATGCTGACCTATGTGCGCTCGGTTGAGGAATCGAAAGCCTTGAACCAGCGCAAGGATCCAATGATCATCATCTCTGCCTCTGGCATGGCGGAAACTGGAAGGATTCTGCACCACCTCAAGAATAATGTCGAAAATCCCCTGAACACCGTTTGCATTGTTTCCTGGCAGGCGCCGCATACGCTGGGACGCCGCCTGGCGGACCGCGAAAAGCAAATCAAGATCTTTGGCGAGCCATATACGGTCAAGGCGGAGATTGCTACGATCGGCGGCTTATCAGGTCACGCGGGGCAGGACCTGCTCACGAAATACGCGGCGGATGTCAGGGATACAGTTAAGAAGGTTTTTCTGGTACATGGCGAGGAAAAGCCTGCTGCGGCCCTCACGGAAAAATTGAGGGAAAGAAATATGCGGGATGTGTATTATCCTGAACTGCATTCGACAACAGAATTGTAGTCGTAAGGAAATTTAAGTTATAATCTCGCCGCTATCCAATGCACGTGACAGAGGAATTTGACACGTGTACCCTCCCGGGGAGGTGCCAGAGTGGTTGAATGGGACGGTCTCGAAAACCGTTGTGGGCTCCGGTCCACCGAGGGTTCGAATCCCTCCCTCCCCGCCAGTAAAAACGCATCCGCAAGGGCGTGTTTTTGTTTCCACCAAGCGCCTTCATTGAGAAGATGGTATTCGAATCCCTTCCTCCCTGCCAGTAAAGACCTTTGCTCAGAGTTTCAAAGATAACAGCTACATGGGGGACTCGTTTAGATAGTTGCATCAATGGTATGGAGTTGTTTTCTGCAAAAATCTCCAAAATTGGAATTAATCCCTACGTCGACGCGCACTAACAGCCCTTAACTCTTGGTCGGGAGTTAGCGAAAGAAAGATCGTCCGAAAGGATAAGTATGAACAACAAATTCACGGCGAAAGCCTCCACCACAATCCATGCCCCGGTATCAAAAGTCTGGCAGGCATTGGTCAACCCCGAAATCATCAGGCAATATTTATTTAACACAGAAGTCATCAGTGAATGGAAAGTTGGCAGTCCGATCATTTATAGGGGGGAATGGGAAGGAAAAGCTTTTGAAGACAAAGGTGAGATTCTCGAGATCGAGCCTGAAAAGGTGTTGATGAGTACACATTGGTCGCCGCTTTCCGGGGTTCCAGACCTTCCGGAGAATTACCATACTGTAACCTA
>JAICQC010000163.1 GCA_025938055.1 Anaerolineales bacterium
AATCTTGCGCATGTCTTCAGTGACCACCAGTGGACCGCGCAGTGCATCCAGGCTTTCCATCAGCCGGTCGGCAGGCGGGTTCTCGGAGCGGCGGATCATATCGAGGATGAGCGCGGAAGATTCTTCGTTCAGCGCATCCGCCCCGTATTTGATAAAGTAGGAAACCATGATGGGAATCTTTACGGTGCTGGAGGCTGTAAATGCAACATCCGGGTTGACCGAGATCAACTCACCCTGATCCATCGCGAAATGGATTTCCTGTCCGTTTTGCAGGTCCTGTAGGTAGACGCCCATTACACCGTCAAAATCGGCGAGGGTTATATTTTGCTGGAGCAGTATCTCGAGATTCTGCATCGTTGGACGGGCGGCAGCACTGCGCTGGAAAGAGAGCACAACCTTGCGGTTGCTGTGTGAGCGCAGGGTGTCTTCGATCAGGCGTATTGCACGGTCAACATCAAGTATGACGCCGGGCGTGCCGGGAGAGAAGGATGTACTGCCAGGAATGGGCTGTGCGGGAGTGGGAGGTTTGTCGTAGCGCGCGGAAATTTCGTTCTGCAGATAGTTTCTCAAACGGTCTTCAGCAATCGTCGCGCTTAACGGGACCTCAACCGGGTTGGGGTCGCGGTTCCAGAGATAGTTCCAAAACCCGATCCAGAAAGGGCCTCCTGTTCGGGCAAGGTCTGCCGCGGCAATCATGCTCTCCATATCCAGTTCGAAGCCGACCACCGAAGGGTCCACATGAATGATCGCCTCGCCATACTGGACCTCGATAGGGGTCGAGTAAACCTGTAACACGCGCTCCGAGGCGATCTGGGGGTTCACACCGCCCACCGAGACTCCGGCAATTGTCATTCCACGCGGGTAATTATTGCGCTGGCGGCTGTACCCGATCAAAGCAATGACTGTCAGCACTATGGCGATGGTTAGGATTGCGATCGATATCCCCCGCAGGATGGGAATGGAACTGCGGTTCCTCACACGGCCTCCAAAACATGACAAATATCGCAAAAAAGTATAACACACTCATTTTTAGCTTTGTGCTAGAATAAATCCAGGAGCGGTAAATGGTTGGCGCCACTCCGAACATCTGGAGAAACAAACCCTAAAGGTTTTCTGGTCGAGACGAACTGTGTACATGCAAGAGTTTTATTGCGCAGGATGGCTTGTCAGGGAAGGAACCTTTAGGGTTTTGACTCCCTGCACCGAATCTACCTGAGGACCGTGTATGCTTCGTTCTTTTCTTATCTATCTTTCCAGGGCTGGCTGGGCGCAGAAACTGGTCACCAATTGGAGTTTCGCATGGCACGCCGCCTCCCGCTTTGTTGCAGGGGAGACAGCCGGGGACGCGATCCGTGTGATCCGCGAGTTGAACGAAAAATGTATCAATGCCACACTGGACCACCTGGGGGAACACACATCGACAGTAGACGAAGCTGATAAGGCAACCGAAGACATCCTTCATCTCATCGATCAACTTGACAAGGCGGGTGTCCGTGCAAATGTCTCCATCAAACTGACGCAGATTGGCATGGGCTTGGATGAAGAGATCTGCCGTCAGAACCTGGTGAGGATCCTCGAGCAGATGAGGGATTGCAGAAATTTCCTGCGGATTGACATGGAAGACACTCCCTACACTGACACTACGCTTGCCATGTTTTACTCCGTGTTGCAGCGCGGTTTCACCGTCACCGAGGTGGGGTTAGTCGTGCAATCCTATCTTTATCGCACCGAAGCCGATGTGCGGAAGCTGATTGAATACAATACACATCTTCGGTTGGTCAAGGGCGCCTACAATGAGCCGTCTGATAAGGCTTTCCCGAAAAAAGCCGATACCGACGCAAACTTCGACTTGTTGACAAAACTAATAATCGACGCTGCGCTCAAAATCGATGCGAACAAGATCAGCGCGGACGGGCGCATCCCGCCGGTCCCCGCGATTGCCACACACGATGAAAAACGCGTTGCATTCGCGAAACAATATGCTGAAAAAGTGGGCTTGCCGAAGGAAGCGCTCGAATTCCAGATGCTCTATGGTATTCGTCGCGACCTGCAGGAGCGGCTTGTTAAAGAGGGTTATCCTGTTCGTGTGTACGTTCCCTTTGGGCGGCAATGGTATCCATATTTCATGCGTCGTCTCGCCGAACGCCCAGCAAACATCTGGTTCTTCGTTTCCAATTACTTCCGGAAGTAAACACAGATACAAAAGAAAACAGGTGAACAGACAGGTAGTGTGTACGTGTTTACCTGACTACCCTTTCCGTTTACAATTTCCCTATGTCACCTCTTGCCCTGGTTACAGGCGCGGCGCACCGGTTGGGAAAAGTCTTCGCCTTGACTCTCGCGCGGCAGGGTTTTGACATCGTTCTGCATTATCACCAATCGGCAGAGGCAGCGCTCCAGACTCAGGTGGAAGTGGAATCCCTTGGGAGGCGCGTCTTCCTTGCTCAAGCCGACCTCACCGACTCCACCCAAATCCAATCTTTAGTCTCTAAACTCAACGCTCTTCATGTGTTGGTCAACTCCGCGGCGTTCATGCCTGGCGGAAACGTAGAGGCGCTCACGCTTGAGCATTGGGATACAGCACTTGACCTAAATCTCCGCGCCCCTTTCATCCTCGCTCAGGAATGCGCAAAGAAAATGACGGATGGCGGACTCATTGTCAACATCACCGATGTTGGCGCACAAAAAGCCTGGAGCCGTTATCCATCATATACGGTCAGCAAAGCCGCGCTCGAATCGCTGACGAGAATCCTTGCCCGCGCTCTGGCGCCGAAGATCCGCGTCAACGCCATCGCGCCAGGATTTGTCCTTCCATCAGAAATTGTCTCTGATGAGGAGTGGCAGCGGCTCATTAATCGGATTCCACTCAAACGTCCCGCGCGAACCGATGAGCTCGCTTCCGCACTCGAATTTTTACTGAAGAACGAGTATATTACCGGGCAAACCATCGTGGTCGATGGTGGATATTCACTAGTCTAGCCCGCAGCTGAAGCGCATCCTTGGAGGAGTACCCTATGCCCGAAATCACCGAACTCGCCGAAAAGCTGAAATCCGAAGGTGAGAAATTTGTTTCCATCTTCAGCAGCCTCAGCGAGGAACAATGGCAGGCAGAAGTCTACACAGAAGGCACAACCTGGACGATACGCAACATCCTTTCCCATTTCGTGACCTCCGAGCGCGGACTGCTCAAACTCTTCGAACGGATTCGTCAGGGCGGCGAAGGCGCGGCAGATGATTTTTCGATCGACCGTTATAACGCTGCCATGCAGGCGCGCATGAAGGAAGAGACTCCACACGAATTGCTGGAACAGTATAAGGAAGTGCGCGCCGATGCAGTTGCCTGGGTTTCAGGTTTGAACGAATCGGAACTGGAGATTACAGGACGCCACCCTTTCCTGGGGCAGACCGTGATCCGTGACATGATCAAGATGCTATACATCCATAACCTGGACCATTATCGGGATATGAAAAAGGTATTGAAATAGCCGCTGAGTCGCTGAGACATCGTGAAACTTAAAATCTCAGCATCTCTGCAGCAAAGAGTCTTCCATGAACCTCCCTCCTTTCAAGCTCGAACGCTTCTTCGCCAAATACGAATTCAATACGGAATATCTTCTCTGCTCCTCCGATTGTGAATCCATGTCCATCGCCGACTTGCTCGCTCTGGACGCCGATCCGGCGGAGGCAGCCGAAAAGTTCCAACAGGTATGGCTGGGCTACACCGAATCACAGGGCAGCCCTGCCCTGCGCTCGGAAATTTGCAAACTATATGAGACCGTTCAACCCGAAGATGTTCTCGTCCACACCGGCGCGGAGGAAGCAATATTTCTGTTCATATTCGCTGCCTTCAAGGAATATGACCACGTCATTGTCCATTCTCCCGGATATCAATCCCTGGCAGAGGTTGCCCGCGCGGCAGGCTGTGACGTGAGTCCCTGGCGGGCGCGCGAAGGGAACGGCTGGTCGCTCGACATTGATGAGCTCCGTCACCTCATGCGGGCAAATACCAGGGCGATCATTCTCAACACGCCACACAACCCGACCGGCTATCTGATGACTCGTCCAGAGCATGATGCTGTACATGAGTTCGCGCGCGAGAATAATCTGCTCCTGTTTTCTGATGAGGTCTATCGTGAGTCTGAGTATGATTCCGCCATGCGATTGCCAGCCGGGTGTGATTATGGCGAACATGCCGTTTCACTTGGCGTGACATCTAAAACGTACGGGCTGGCAGGTCTACGCATTGGATGGATCGCCACCAGGAATAAGAAGATTTATGAGAAGATGGCTTCCCTGAAGGACTACACCACGATCTGCAATTCTGCTCCGAGTGAATTCCTTGCCGAGGTTGCCATGCGCAACCGTCAGAAATTGGTGGAGCGTAACCTTGGCATCATCAAAGAGAACCTGGCGGTGATGGATGAATTTTTTGCCCGCCACACGGATCTGTTCTCATGGGTCCGACCGCAAGCCGGATCGATGGCTTTCCCACGCTATCTGCGCGGCGACGTAGAGGAGTTCTGCGATGAGCTGGTGAAAAGGGCAGGTGTCCTGCTATTGCCCGGTTCCATGTATGATGATGCACGGAATCACTTCCGCCTGGGCTTGGGCAGAAAGAATTTGCCGGAAGCGGTCGAAAGGCTGGAAGCATTTCTTGTCAGGTAAAATTTGGCGGTATTCCTTGCCAATGACGGGCGCTTTGCTCACATAAAAAACTGTGAACTTATCATCGGAAATCATAATTTGAGAAACCTCCTCCGCCTCACTCGTCCGCTCCATCTCGTCCTCGCCGCGCTGACCTACTTCCTGGGCGCGAGTATCGCCAACTATCTCGGCAAACCCTTCCGCGCAGACTCGTTCTGGCTCGGGCTGATCGCTGTCCTGTTGGCGCAAGCGAGCATGAACCTGCTGGCAGAAGTGTTCCGTCCTGCCAATGAAACCATCGTCGAAGGTGAGACTCGCAAGGAACGTCTCAGCCTGCGCAACAATGCGCTTTATGTTTCCATTGCCTCCCTTACAGCAAATGCTGTAATTGCCTTTGTCCTGTATAACAACGATCATCTCTCGGTTGTGGGTTTCTTCTTCCTTCTCCTTTCCCTGATCCTTATTCTCGCCTATGCCATTCCACCGTTTCGTCTTATCAACCGTGGGTTTGGCGAATTCCTCCTTGCCGCGCATATCGCCTATATCACTCCTTCCATCGCCTACATCCTTCAATCGGATGAAACGCATCGGTTCCTGCTGATTACCATTCCGCTCACGTTTCTCGCGTTTGCCTACTTTATAGTGATGGATTTTCCTACTTTTGCTTCGGACAGCAAATATCACCGCAGCACCCTGCTCACGCGACTCGGCTGGCAGCGTGCAGTTCCACTGCATCATCTTTTTGTTTTAATGGCATATCTTTTCTTCTTGACCACTCCTGTATTTGGTCTCTCACTTTCCCTGCTCTGGCCCGCTTTCCTGACACTGCCCTTTGCGCTCTTCCAGATCTTTCAGCTCCGCAGCCTTGCGCTCGGAGCGCCCACCCACTGGACTCTGCTTACCGTAACGGCTCTAGCCGTGTTTGGGCTCACCGCCTACTTTCTGAGCCTGACATTCTGGCTGCGCTAACGGACTTCGATCCCCGACATGCCTGAATTCCTGACCCTTCTTCCGCCGGATGAAGCCCGCGCTTTGCTTCTATCGCATCTTATGCAGCCGGTCACTGATTCCGAAGAAATAGAGGTCGTTTCCTCTCTGGGTCGCATCCTCGCGCAAGACATCCTCGCACCGCATCCGCTGCCGGAATTCCAGCGCACCACTGTGGACGGTTATGCGGTCCGCGCCCGTGATACACATGGCGCGAGTGACTCCCTGCCTGCCTATCTAACTCTGGTTGGTGAGATTCCAATGGGCGATGCGCCTGCGTTCGAGGTGGCTGTGGGTCAATGTGCATTGATCCATACCGGCGGGATGCTGCCTGCCGGAGCAGACGCAGTGGTGATGCTCGAATACACACAGCGAACCGGGGAGGAGGAAATTGAAATCTTCCGCGCGGTCGCGGAGGGTGAGAACGTGATCCGCGTTGGGGAGGATGTGACTCAGGGACAAAAAGTACTGCCAAAGGGGAGCCTGATCCGTCCCCCTGAAATTGGCGGACTGATGGCGTTGGGGATCGTCAAGGTCAGGGTGGCAAGAAAGACGCAGGTTGGTTTGATTGCCACCGGCGATGAGGTGATAGATCCTGCTCAGTCGCCGCGGCCTGGTCAGGTGCGGGATGCCAATTCCTATACGCTCAGTTCCCTGGTGGAAAAGGCTGGCGGGGTTGCAAAGCGATATGGCATTGTGTCCGATGAGTTCAAGGAGCTAAAACTGGTTGTGGGGAGGGCGCTCTCTGAATGCGACGTGGTGATCGTCACTGCAGGTTCCTCCGCCTCCACGCGTGACATGACCGCGGACGTCATCCGTTCGCTGGGCGAGCCGGGTGTGCTGGTTCATGGCATTAACACGCGGCCTGGCAAACCGACCATTTTGGGCGTATGTGCCGGAAAGGCTGTCATTGGCTTGCCGGGCAACCCGGTCAGCGCGTTGGTAAATGGTTATCTATTTGTTATGCCGGTGATCGAAAAGTTGTTAGGCGCACTTCCGCAGCCAAAGCCCAGCGTGCCTGCACGATTGACTGTAAACTTACCCTCGCAGGCGGGCCGCGAAGATTGGTGGCCCGTGAAACTTAGTGCGAATCGTAATTCGTCAATCTCCCCACTTGAGGCTGAACCGATCTTTGGCAAGAGCAATTTGATCTTCACGCTCGCATCTGCGGATGGACTTTTACGAATTCATCCTGACGCTACTGGACTTTCGGCAGGGGAGATGGTGGATGTTTATTTACTGTAGTACATCTGCCCATCTATTGCCACGGCAGCTTTTCCAGATCAACATTCCCGCCGCTCAGAATCACGCCGACCTTCAATCCCCTCAGATCGATTTTCCTTTCCCATAGAACAGCAACTGCCACAGCCGCAGAGGGTTCAATGATGATCTTGGCGCGTTCCCACACGAACCTCATCGAATCGATAATTCCCTGCTCGCTCACGGTGATAATCTGCTCGACGCGCTCACGAATGATCGGGAACGTCAGTGTGCCCAGTGAAGTCAACAGACCGTCGGCGATGGTCTGTGGTTTGACCGACGGAACGATTGCTCCTGATTGTATCGAGCGATAGGCGTCGTCCGCCATTTCGGGCTCACCCCCAATCACTCGGATTCCCTTCTTGAAACCCATTGCGGCGATGGCAGTTCCACTGATGAGTCCGCCACCTCCAACCGGTGCGATGACCACATCCAGGTCCGGGATCTCTTCAAAAAGCTCCAGCGCCGCTGTGCCCTGCCCTGCGATGACGCGCTCATCATTATACGGATGGACGACGTTCGCCCCCGTATCGAGCCGAATGCCCTCCAGCGTACGTTCTCTCGCCTCAAGCGTGGGTTCACAATACGTGATCTGACCGCCATAACCAGCAACCGCTTGCTTCTTCACCACCGGCGCGTTGTTCGGCATGACGATGTATGCGGGGATGCCGCGCATCCTTGCCGCCAGCGCCAGCGCCTGCGCGTGGTTCCCAGAAGAATGCGTGCAGACTCCCCGTGAGGCTTCCTCATCGCTCAACGAAAACACTGCATTGCACGCGCCGCGAAACTTGAACGCGCCGACCTTCTGCAGGTTCTCGCATTTAAGAAACACCTGCGCGCTGACCCTTTCATTCAGGCTTTCATTGGTCACTACAGGTGTACGATGGATATATGGCTGAATCCTGTGCGCGGCGTTGTGAACATCCTTAAGGCTAAGGTCCATCCTGACTTAATATCCCTTTTCAAAGTCGACCACATATTTCAGCGGTTTTCCTGCCCGGTACAACTGGTAGTTCTCGACGAAAACTTTCGCGAGATCCTCCGGGTAGCTGATCGCGGATGTGTGGAAGGTCATATACAGGTTGGGCGTTTCCCAGAACGGGTGATTTTCTGGTAATGGTTCTTGTGCAAAGACGTCCAAAACCGCGGCGGCAAGTCTGTCTTGATTCAATGCGTTGACCAGGGCAGATTCGTCCACTGCGTTGCCGCGTCCAACGTTGACAAAAATTGCGTGAGGCGGCAATGCGTTCAACAATCTTTCGTCCACGATTTTGTTTGTATCTTCCGTTCGTGGCAGAACGCTGACCAGATAATCCAGACCCCTGGCAAACGCGATAAGACTCCCGTTGCCGCTGGGCGAGGGATGAAAGTATTGATCTACCTCCGCGCTGGCTTCGCTTTCGCGCGTAAAACCTCGCACGTTCATTCGAAAGTGTTTCGCCGTCCCGGCGAGATGCGCGCCGATCGATCCGACGCCGAGCAAGCCAATGGTCTTGCCGCGCAATACACCTGATTCGAGTCGCTGCCATTTCCTGGATGCCTGGGTCTGCATCCGCGCAAGCATTTTCTTTTCAAGAAAAAGCAAATAGCCAAACACATACTCCGACATCAGCTCGCCGAAGACGTTGCGCGCGTTTGTCAGGACATAGTCGTGGCGTTGCCCGTCCTCCACCAGGGGTTCGACTCCCGCGTAAATGGACTGTGCCCACTTCAGGCTCGAAAGATTCGGAAGGGCATCTCGAATCAATTTTGGCTCCCCAAGCACAATGTCGCTTTGTGCAGGGTCCTCGGTGAATTCCAGATCCGGCAGGCGCGCAGCCCGCAGGAGCCGGGTGTATTCTTCTGTCTCGCGTGAAAGGATGAGAAGTGTAGACATAACTTTATTATAACTATTCCATCTCACTAAAAATGACAAAGCGCCGTGCAGAATTTCTGCACGGCGCTTTGTCAGACAATTATATGTTACTGATCAGCTACGGCGTACTAAGCCGACCAGGAAAAGCAGGACGATCGCGCCCAGGATGGCGACGATAAGGCTGACAAGGTTGAATCCGGTCACGCCCTGTCCACCAAAGGCAGACATCACCCAGCCGCCTATGATGGCGCCGACGATGCCAACTACGATGTTGGCGAGCGCTCCCATTTGAGCGTTCCGTCCCATAATGATGCTTGCAATCCATCCAGCGATGGCACCGAAGATGATCCATAAAATCCAGTTCATTTCTACCTCCAATAGATCTGAAAATAGGTTGGTCAATACTTGCTAGGCGGGCGTTACGTCCCGCTCATTGTAAGAAACGATAACAAAAAAGGATTGTTACGTTTCTATACATAGATAACACCGTACGGAGCAAGGGGTTTCGTTTTTTTGAAATTATCGCTTTCTAAGACCAAAAACAGTCGTTAATATCCCTGTGAAAAAAGACGCAGCCATCAGCCCCACAAAAATGCGTGCGGTCTGGCTGTTTTCACGCTCCATCCTGATTTCTCTTGCCGAGATCGCAGAAGCAGCCGGAATGGCAAGCTGGGGCTTGAATTCCCTGGCTGGTTTTTGTCCGGACTGTAGAGCCGCACCGGTTTGCGCAGTCGCTTCTTCACTTTCCGGGACAATTTTCGAACCGTAGTTATTGGCATAGACCTGTGTGAATTCCGCGCCAAAGAAGAGG
>JAICQC010000396.1 GCA_025938055.1 Anaerolineales bacterium
ATGAATCAATAAGTCATGTTCCCGTTGTACGACACTGTACGTTCGCGAACATTCCCACTCATCAACCTGACACTGGTCCTCGCAAACGTCCTCGCTTTCCTGTACGAACTACAGCTGGATGCCGCCTCGCTCGAGGGATTTATCTCTACCTGGGGATTGAGCCCGGCTCGCTTCATCAGTGACCCCTCCACCACCTGGACGACGATCTTTTCCTCCATGTTCCTGCACGGGAGCTGGTTCCACATTATAAGCAACATGTGGGTGTTGTTGATCTTTGGCGATAACGTGGAAGCCGGGATGGGTAAGATACGTTATCTTTTGTTTTATCTACTCAGCGGTGCTGCCGCGGCGCTTTTGCAGACGTACGTCCTGCCTTCCAGCCAGGTGCCCATGATTGGAGCGAGCGGCGCGGTGGCTGGTGTGCTTGGCGCATATCTGATCCTGTTCCCGCGCTCACGCATTGCCAGCCTGGTACCCATTCTATTTATCTTTACGATCATAGAGATCCCTGCTGTGCTGTTTCTGGTCTTTTGGTTTGTATCGCAGTTGTACTCCGGGTTATTTGCCATACAGGGTGGTGGCGAGAGCGGGATCGCCTGGTGGGCACACATCGGCGGATTTATCTTCGGCTTGATCATGGTATTTTTCTTTCGAAGAAGATCGCCTCTTCCCATTCCCCACAGGAGAGATTATGGCTCGTAATTATTTCATCACCGGCGGCGCCGGGTTCATCGGCTCGAACTATGTCCATCGGCTGGTCCAACGCGGTGAGAACGTGACTGTCTACGACAACCTCTCCCGGGCAGGCGCGCCGAAGAATATCGCCTGGCTGGAGGAAGCTTTCGGAAAGGACACGTTCAAGCTGATCGTCGGCGATCTTCGCGACGACAAGCTTTTAATGGAATCCGCAAAAGATGCGGACGTGATCGTCCATCTGGCGGGGCAGGTCGCGGTGACGACGTCCGTCATCGATCCGCGCGACGATTTCGAAGCCAACGCGCTGGGGACGTTCAACGCGCTCGAAGCCGCGCGCCTATCGGAGCGGAATCCGATCTTCATTTACTCGTCCACGAACAAAGTGTACGGCGGTATGGATGATGTGGAAATCATCGAGGAAGCCACGCGCTGGCGTTACAAGGATCTGGTACAGGGAGCTTCTGAATCACAACCTTTGGATTTCCATTCGCCGTATGGAGTAAGCAAGGGCACAGGAGATCAATATACGCGCGATTATTCGCGTATTTACGGTCTGCGGTCCGTCGTTTTCCGCCAGAGCTGTATCTATGGTCCTCGCCAGTTCGGTGTTGAGGACCAGGGCTGGCTGGCATGGATGATGATCGCCGCGGTGACGGGCAGGCAGATCACGGTCTACGGCGACGGGAAGCAGGTGCGCGATGTGCTTCACGTGAGCGACTTGCTTAATGCCTACGATGCCGCCATCGAAAAGATCGACCGCGCCAGGGGTGAGGTCTATAACATGGGCGGCGGACCGCGCAATATGCTGGCAATCTGGGCAGAGTTTGGTCCTATCCTTGAAAAGCTGCTTGGGAAGAAAATCGAGGTTGCGCGTGGAGATTGGCGTCCGGGTGATCAGCGTGTTTTCTATGTGGACTATAGCAAAGCCAAACGCGAACTCGATTGGGAACCGAAGATCGACCTCGAGGAAGGGCTGGAAACGCTATTCGACTGGGTCAAGGCAAATAAGGAATTGTTTTAGCCCGTTGCAGATATAATCCCCGTGCTGATGCGCGGAAGGATAAACAACGTGACCACCTTTCTCTCTCAACGATACACACGACGCGGTCTCGGGTCTCTTTTTCTGACTTGTGCCTTCCCGCTTCACTTCTGGGCGCTGATCCTGATCTTTCGTGATATATCCTGGCTGGCGGAACGCACAAACCTGTGGGACGCCATCGGGGCGGCATCCTATGGAATGCTCTTCGCCCTGAGCGAAAGTGTGCTGATCTTTCTTGTGGTTGCGCTCCTGGGACTTGTGATCCCCGCACAGTGGAGTCCTGATCGGCGGATCGCTTTCCTGGCGCTTCTGATTCTGTTGCTTTCCATGTGGGGAATGATCAGCCAGCTGCTTTTTCTGTGGGATGTTTCCCTTCCGGCGCGAGCCATTGAGTTTCTCCGAAGTTCCAGCCATCCGCTACGGATCCTGTATGCAGCCTGCCTGGTGATAGTTGCTCCCACGATTTTGCTGCCCGTGTATTTCTTCATCCGGTCGAAAAAATCCGTGGTTCTGATGCGGGACCTAATGGAGAGACTCTCCCTGTTAACCATGTTCTATCTATTCTTTGATTTTGTGGGGCTGGCAATCGTGCTCATCCGCAACGCCTCCTGATGGATATTCATGAATAAACGATTGAATCGACGTGATTTCTTAAAACTTGCAGGCTTGTTGCCCATTGGTCTTTACGCTCCCCGATGGTTATCCATGGGCGGCGCATCCATTGAAGCGCAGGAGCAGCCAAAGAACGTCATCATCATTATTTTCGATGCACTCTCTGCGTACGACGTCTCTTTGTACGGGTATGCTCGTCAGACCACGCCAAACATTGACCGGCTTGCAAAGCGGGCAGTCGTGTATCACAATCATTTCTCTGCCGGGAACTTTACTTCGCCAGGAACAGCATCGCTGTTGACCGGGGTTTTGCCCTGGACGCACCGGGCGCTCAACCTCAACAGCAATGTGATTGAGCCTTACGTCACAAGAAATATTTTCAGCGCATTCAGAAATTATTATCGCATTGCCTACAGCCACAACGGGTTTGCGAACAGTCTTCTCAGACAATTTCAGAACGAGCTGGATGAGCTGATCCCACGAGAATCTCTTTATCTGGAGTCGTATGATGCATCGATTTCCAGGCTGTTCAAGAACGATGATGATATTGCCTCGGTGGGCTGGGCGCGGGGCATGCGGGTCAACGAGGAGGGATTCGCCTATTCCCTCTTTCTTTCGCACCTTTACGAATCCCTCCAGGACAGGCGCATCGAAAGCCTGAAGCCGCGTTTCCCACGCGGGCTTCCCACCACCGGGCTGGTCAACCCTTATCTGCTGGAGACTGCCATCGACGCGATGGGGAGACGGCTCACGGAAATCCCACAGCCTTTCATGGGATACTTTCACTTTATGCCGCCTCATCACCCTTACCGGACCTCTCGTGAGTTCTTTAATGCCTTCAAAAATGACGGCATCAAATGGATAGAAAAACCTGTGGATGTCCTGGCAAGACGAGTCAACAAGGAACAGCCGCGGGTGCGTACCGAATATGATGAGTTCATTCTCTATTGCGATCAGGAATTTGGCAGGCTGTACAACTCCCTGGAATCCGCCGGGCTGCTCGAAAACACCTGGGTGGTACTGACCTCGGATCATGGAGAGATGTTCGAGCGCGGCATCAGCGGGCACGGCTCAGACGTGCTATACCAGCCGGTCGTCCGCGTCCCCCTCATCATCTTTGAACCCGGGCGGCAAACGGGAATGGACATTCATGAATACACGAGCGCGGTGGATCTTCTTCCCACTCTCACCCACCTGACGATGTCGGAAACGCCGGACTGGGCGGAAGGGATCGTCCTGCCGCCCTACGCAAACACCGCGCAAAGCAGGAACCGCAGTGTACATGTGGTACAGGCGATTGATAACGCGCCGCTCTCCCCGCTGACACAAGCCTCCGCCGTGCTGGTCAAAGAAGATTACAAACTCCACTACTACTTTGGATATCCCGAAGCGCCGGATGGCGAAATTGTGAAGCTCTTCGATGTAAAGCAGGATCCGGAGGAACTGGAAGATCTGTATTCCTCAAAGAAAGGCATTGCCTCGGAATTGCTCGATGAGCTAAAACGTGAGATCGCAGATGTGGATACACCTTACCAATGATAGACAGTTAATCGATTCGTCGGTAAAACAAAGATACAGCCAGTGCGCCCAGTAGACCGAGGAATAGATCGATGACCGTATCTTCCAGTCCGCGTACCATCTGTGTGGCGAAGAAAAAATCAAATATATATTCGTAGAATTCCCAGAAGATCGTGGTGGTCCCGGTGCATGTGAACGCAAAAAGAACCTGGATGAGAGAAGGGATGTCCCCAACCAGCTTCTGTGAACGCCTGATCGCGACGCGATAAAAATACGTGATGACGACCCCACCCAGGAAATGGAAGGGGATATCCAGGAACGGGAATAATTCGAAGAGTTGAAAAGCAAGCCCCAGCAAATAAGCACCAAACACGCCGAGCGGCGCCCAGGCAGCTTCGCGCAGGGTTGCAAAAATCCATCCAACAAATCCTTGTGTTTTGATCATGGGTAACCTCGGTTAGCGATTGTATCAATTTAATGCTTGTATACGCCATTAAGTTATAATCCTTTCGCTCACGCTCCGCAGGACTCCAACCCTATCGAGTCAGTGGG
>JAICQC010000084.1 GCA_025938055.1 Anaerolineales bacterium
CTGTTGGATCGCATCATCGAATATGCTGGTGCTTAAATTTGATACAATCACTTCATGAAACAGTGCGCTCGCCTGTTTGTCCATACTGCCGCTCACCTGCACTGCACCAAACGCAGCGCGGCGCACACTTGCCTCGGGCGCAAGTGCCGGGGAGTGTTGCGGCGGGCTGCGCTTGTTTTTATTATTATCTCAGCATGCCAGCCATCTGCTCCCGCCTCGCTGCCCTCAACGCTGACTCCACGTCCGCTCATCGATGCGACGGTTACAGACTCTCCCGTTCCCAAAATTACATTTACACCATCTCCAACTCCAACCATCGAGGAGTCGATCTTTCCTTATACCCTTGACGGTCTGCGCCAGCTTGAATTTCAAAGCGGCGCCATCCGTATTCGCGCCGTGCTCGATGATCATGAGAAATATTCGAGTTACCTGATCGAGTATCCCAGTGACGGTCTGACGATCACAGGCGTGATGCAGATCCCGGTGGGAGAGGGACCCTTTCCGGTGATCATTTTGAATCACGGCTTCTTCAGCCGCAACGCTTACAACTCGGGCGATGGGACCGATCGTGCCTCGGCATTCCTTGCAGAACATGGATACATTACGCTTGCTTCCGATTATCGCAGTTGGGCGGGTTCGGATGTCGGGGAGAGTTTCTTTTATTCGGGTTTGGTTATTGATGTAATTAACCTGCTCAATACAGTTCCGTCCATTGCACAGGCAGACTCGGAACGAGTCGGCATGTGGGGACACAGCATGGGCGGCGGTGTGACGATGAAAGTGCTGACGATCGAGCCGCGCATCAAGGCAGCGGTGCTCTATTCCACTGTCAGCGCTGACTTCGCAGATGTGCTGGATCGCTGGGGACCCGGCTGTTTTGGCGATGTGGTCCAGGGTGAGCTTGTCGCAGGCTGCAACTCGTCCGATATTATCCCGAAAGACTTGCCTCACCATTTACAGGATGCCTATCGATTTGCTGTGTCAGATGCGCAAACCTTGATGGAGGTATCTCCTTTCTATCATCTGGATCATGTATCGGCTCCCATTCAGATTCATTACGGCACAGACGATGGGAAGTTCCTGAGCGGCACACCTCCGGAGTGGTCTGTGAAACTGACTCAGGCATTGCGTGATGCAGGCAAGCAAGCCGAGATGCTGCAATACGATGGCGAAGGTCATTCTTTTATCGGTCAGCCCTGGTTCGATTTCATGACACGAACATTGAGGTTTTTTGATAAATATGTGAAGAATTCTTCGCGCTGAGCGAATGTAGTCGAAGAGCAGATAACAAGGAGCCTATTGATGAACAATGTCCGCCCACGATTAACGATGCTCACAGAAGAGCAGATTCAAGAAATCCATCAATACACTCTGAAACTGCTCGCGACGACCGGCGTGCGCGTGGACTCGCCGTCAGCAGTGGAGATGCTCAGGAAAAAGGTTGGCGATTCAATGGTCGATGGCAGGACCGTGCGGATTCCTGCCGAACTCGTCGAATGGGCGATCAAGGTCGCGCCGCGCGAGATCCAGATCTATGACCGGCGCGGGAATCCGCAGTTCAAGATCGGCGGGGTGGATGACCGGACGCGCTTCGGCATCGGAGTCACCGCGTTGTATTATCAGGAACCCGAAACGGACACTCCTGTCCTGTTCCAGCGCAGGCACATGCAGGATATGGTGAGGGTGGGGAATAAGCTGCCGCATTACGATATGGTCTCGACCATCGGCATCGTGCGCGACATTCCAGATTATCTGACAGACCTGGTCGGCAGCCTCGAGCACTTTGCGAACGGTGTCAAGCCCATGGTCTTGCTCTGCTCGGATGAGCATAAGTTTGACGATGTGCTGCAGATGTTCGAAACGCTGCACGGCGCTGACCTGGGCGAGAAACCATTTATCATCCCGTACTTCAACCCGGTGTCTCCGCTGGTGATGAACGAAGGCACCGTAGACAAGATGAAGATCGCCATCGAACGCGGCTTACCTGTGGTGATTTCCAACTACAGTCTGTCTGGCGCGACTACGCCGATCACTCCCGCCGGCACGGTGGCGGTTCTGCTCGCCGAGTTGCTTGCCGGGCTGGTAATTGGACAATTGTATAAAGAAGGCGCGCCGATGTTTCTGGGGATGCTGCCGGTGTATCTGGATATGAAGACCCTGTTGAATTTTTACGACCCGCAAAGTATCCTGGTCAGCCTGGCATGCGCCGAGATGATGGCGCATTACGGCATTCCCCACTGTGGCACGTCGGGCAGTGGAACAGGCTGGGGAATGGACTTGCTTGCGGCAGAGACGTACTGGATGAACACGCTGATGTTCACACTCACGAAAGGCGGCATCGCTCCGTTCGTCGGCGATACGCTGGGCTCGAAAGCCATCTCTCCGCTGACCTTCATTTATTGTCACGAGATCATCGATCAGGCATTGCGCTTTTCCGGTGGCTTCCAACTGGACGATGCCAATGTGGGACTGGACGAGATCCATAAAGTGGGACCAGGCAAGGGATATGTCTCCGCGCCGACCACGCTCAAGAAATATAAAAACGGATATTACGTCAGCCCGATCTTCCCGCGCTGGAGCATGGAGAAATGGATCGAAGCCGGTCAGCCCCATGTGCAGAAGAGATTGAGTGAATACACGGTTGAGTTTTTGAAGAATTTACCAGCGCCCGAAGATCATGAGGAGTTGATCAGGAAAGGGGAAGAATTTATTCAAGCGTTTGAGAAAAAACAGGCATCAAAATGACTCAATATCATCTCGCACAAATTAACGTTGCCCGCATGCTCGCGCCCATTGACGACCCGGTCATGCAGGATTTCGTTGCACAGCTTCCGCCGATCAATGCCCTGGCAGAGGCGAGTCCTGGCTTCGTCTGGCGGCTGCAATCGGATGGTGGAGACGCCACCAGCATCAAGGTTTACGATGACGATATGATCATCATCAACCTGACCGTTTGGGAGAATCCCGATGCACTTCGTCAGTATATATACAAAAGCGCTCACAGCGGGGTGATGCGTGACCGCAGACGCTGGTTCGAGAAATTCGACGGTCCTTATTATGCGATGTGGTGGATTCCGGCCGGGCATATTCCCAGCACTGAGGAAGCCAGGGAACGACTTGAACATCTGCGAGCACACGGAGATACGGCATACGCTTTTTCATTTAAGCGGGTTTTTCCTGAGCCTTCACAGGAGCTGGGAGAACAACAGGGTTTTGGCAGCCATTCTTATTCTTGACACGCTACACCTCGGGTGATAAACTCCCGTTATCGAAATCACATTCTCTTTGGAAAGGAGGCACGAAAAAATGAAATCCATCTTGTCGTCCAACACATGTGTTTTGAGCGCGCCTCCTGAAGGTATATTGTAGTAACGACTTTCCTGACTACTTGCCGCAGGCGCGTCTCGCCCTGCGGTTTTTCTTTTAATCACAGACCCGGCAGGTCTCCGCAGGCGGCTGAGGAAATGAATCCTTTTCAAGACCTGTCCGGTCGTTTGATGAAAAAGAGAATGAATACAGACGAATATATCGACTTGTTCGATGACTTAGATGACAACGAACAGACTGACAATTTCATAAACAAAGACAAACGCCGCAAGCGCTTCCCCGAACGGCACTTCAAATATGTGCGCCAAGCAGAAGCACCTTTCTTAAAGGGTCAGGATGACTCGCGCAGGAACTTCGATTTCACCTACTCTGCCGCGCGCTTTGAGGAATGGTGGCTTCTGGAATCCATCGGCGACTTCTACGAGCATAAATGGATTACCGATGTGCTGCGCAGCGTCAAAGGTGGGAAGGAAGCGTCGGTCTATCTGTGCCGCAGCGGTCCTGCAATCGATGTTCCGCTGGTGGCTGCGAAGGTCTACCGCCCGCGCACACTGCAAAACCTCAAGAACGATGGTCAATACCGTGTGGGGCGCACGGACCTCGACGCGGATGGTAATGCCATTGTCAAGGATGGTGATCTCCATGCGATGAAGAAGCGCACAAATTATGGTGAGGAACTCCGTCACCAGTCATGGATCGCCTATGAATTCCAGACCCTCGAGATGCTCCATGCCGCTGGCGCGGACGTTCCCAAACCGTATGCCATGGAGAAGAATGCCATCCTGATGGAATACATCGGGGATGTCGATGCCGCCGCACCAACTCTCAATTCGGTGTCGCTCGAACCGGATGAAGTGGCTCCGCTCTACGAGCGTGTCATCCACAACATTGACCTGCTCCTCGCTCATCGCAGGATCCACGGTGATTTATCCGCGTACAACATCCTCTACTGGGAAGGCGACATCACGTTGATCGACTTCCCGCAGGTCGTCCCACCGGAGAGCAATCCGGCTGCGTGGAATATCTTTCTCCGTGATATGACCCGCATCTGCCAGTACTTCGCCTCGCAGGGACTTAGGCGGGAGCCCCGCAAACTTGCCGCCGACCTGTGGACCTCCTACGGGCACAGGATCACGAAGGAAGTTCACCCGCGTGACCTGGACCCTGATAAGAAAGAGGACAGGCATTTGTGGGAGAAACAGAGAGTTGAGAAGTAAAGACAAACCCGGCAGTCGAACTGTCGGGTTTGTTCATTGGTGCTGCATGCTATACTCACTCGGATGGACGACTGGCAGCAATTCAAGGATGCAAGGTTCGCCTTGCAGTTCAAGTATCCTGAGGTCACGCTGCATGGACTCGTTATTAATAAAGCGGAAAATCAACAGAAAAATTCCGTTCGTGTCCATTTTGCCTCACAGGATAGCGCAGAGCTGTATTTTGAGGTGACTAAATATGAGGGTCTCTCGGCGAAGGAAGAATATCAGCGGCATTCCGCGGTTCTCACAGCCATATTCGATGATGTTGTCATCACTGTACTAAAAGAGATACGTACTGCTTCCCGTCGCGCTCATGAGTATTCATTCGAATGGACTGAGGGGATACGCTCCGTGATCCTTGTTGAAATCGCGGGCACGACGTATAGAATTCTCTATGATCCGCGTTCGCCCCTAAACCTGCAAATACTTTCCACGTTGGAGTGGATTCATCCAGGGCAAGGTATATGAGTACAATTCGATTTATTGAATCGGCACAGGAGCGTATGATGAAAACCCATACTGGTAGAGTCAAACTCCCTATATCACTTATTTTGCTCTTTGCTATTTTGTTTTTGTCTGCATGTGGCGGAACCCAGGTCACTGTCGAACCGACAGCTGCTATTCCAACGCCTTCTGCTCAGGTAGAACTGCCAAAGATCATTTCCGTCGAAGTGGATCCGGATGAGGTGCCGCGCTACGAGTCCATCGAATTGACATTGCAGGTTGACGCCGAATACTCCAATCCATACGATGCGCGCGAGGTGACTCTGCAAGGATTGTTCACGAGTCCAGTTGGGTCAGAGATGAACATCCCTGGCTTTTGGGATGGGGAGGGGGCGTGGAAGATTCGTTTTACGCCGTCTCAGGAAGGACTCTGGACCTATTCAATCTCCGCAACGGATGCACGCGGCAGCAGCCTGCCACACCTTGGGGAATTCACCGTAACGCCGTCAGACCTGCACGGCTGGATCCAGCCGGGTCATTTGTTCGACCTCAGCTACAGCGGCCACTATCTTGTACATCACGATGGGACACCGTTCTACGGCGTGGGCCACTGTGATGCGCTCAATATCCTGATCGATGGCTTCGATGTGGAAGATGGTGTCCGTTTGTTCGATACGATGAAGGATGCAAACGAGAATTACGTAGTCTGGTGGCCTATGTACTCGAACTCGCCGGTCGGCAGCAGTCATGACGAGTACTCGGTCGGTAACATGAAGGTGATCGATTCCGTGGTGCAGGATGCTGAAAAGGAAGGCATCTACCTGATCTTTACAGTGTGGGACCACCCGCAGCTCCGCGATGACGGGCATCCTTCCTGGGATACTGGCAACTGGAGTCGGAACGGCTTCAACAAGTTGACCAGCCTGGAGGAATTTTTTGTCTCCGAGGAAGCCTGGGCGTGGCAGGAAAACCTGTACCGCTACATCATTGCCCGCTGGGGATACAGTCGTGCGATCGGGATGTGGCAGACCGTTTCAGAGATCAACGGAACGAATTCACTGGATCAGACGGACCCGTGGCATGAACGCGTCAATGCTTATTTTGTGGAGAACGATCCGTATCGCCACCCGACCACCGCCAGCGGCTCGGGAGAAGTGGACTGGCCCGAAGGTCACGCGGCGATGGATGTTCCCCAGGTGCATTTATACGCGTTCGAGGAGGACGCGGTCGGTGCGGCGGACGTTGTGGCAGAGTGGACGGATCTGATGTGGGAGCGGGGCGAGAAGCCGAACTGGATCGGTGAATTCGGCGTGACCGGCAACACGCACTAACCGGAACTGTTCCACAATTCCATCTGGGCGGCGCTGGTATCAGGCGCGGCGCTGACTCCCGCCGAGTGGAACAGCGGAGGAGCGTGGGGGCGTATGACGCCGGAAATGAATGCAGACATCAGCCGCTTCGCCCAGTTTGTGAGCGACATGCCACTTTCCGCCTGGGACCCGACTCAGTTGGAGATCACGGTCAGCGATGCAGAGGTCCGCGCCTGGGGCTTGGCGGGGCGCGATGGCGGCTTATTCTGGGTGCAGGATTTTTCGCTCGAAGGTCAGCCCATTGACGAGGTGCGCAGTTCCATGCCTCTGCGTTCCGGGGTTCAGGTGGACTTGCAAGACATAACCGCGGGCTCTTACACGGTGCAGCCATATGATACCTGGCAGGGGGTTTTTCTGGACGTCCTCGATGTGGAATGTGCGGAGGGCACAGCTTGCACGATTGATCTGCCGGACTTTACGTCCGATATGGCGTTCAAGATTGTTCGCAGGTGAGAACGCTTTAGCGCTTTCCCCATAAGCCATAGCCCTCGTTCCTTCGTTTCTCGCGCCGCTCGTGCTGCTGGTGGATCTGTTCCACGTGATCTGCCTTTTCCTCGATCGCGGCTTCGAGCCACAGGCGACCCTTCTCTGCCGTGCCGTGACTCCCTGCACCGTACGCGCCGGTTTTCGTATCATCATCCCAGGGAGGATTTGCCACGAGAGCGCCACCCTCGATCCAGTCCATGTAGTAATCGGGGGTGGCGACGAAATCTGTTTCATCCACCACGCGCTCCATGTGACAGAGGTCCGGGCGCAGATGCAGCAAATAGGACGTCTCCAGTTCGCCTGCATGGCCCATCCCACCAATCGGTGAAGTGCGATATTTCTTCAGCGCCTCGGTGCCGATCCTGCCCGAGGTGTGCAGCCAGGTCGTCGCGCAGAAAATCCGGCGGTGACGTTCTCCCGCGTACTTGACGATGTTCACGAGAAAGGACGTGTTACCGCCATGTCCGCTCATCAGGTAGAAGCGGTCGAAGCCGCGCGCCACAAGAATATCGATCACGGCTATCCAGAAATCTTCGAAGGCGCGCCCGCCGGCATTCATCGTTGCTGCAAAGGAAGAGCGATGTGTGCTGACTCCATACGGCATCACGGGGATTGTGTAGCTGCGTGTAGGCACTTTGGTAGCTGTACCATTTGCTATGGCTTCTATAATGATGGTGTCCACCGAGAGGGGCATGTGGTATCCATGTTGTTCGGTGTGACCGATGGGTATCAGGATGACTTTGCCGCGTTCGCTGTCCGGCGGCAATGGCGGATTTGGTGATTTGTGTGTCGCATGCGGAAGCGTTAAGAGAGTCTGGATGCTGGAGATTTTGAAGAAGGATTGCGGGTCAAGACTTTGCGGAGCAAGACAATAGACGCGCGAGAATCCGTCGTCCCGCAGGCTGTCGAGCAGGTTTGAAATGTATTGGAAGAATATGGGTTCCGGGACTTCCAGCCCGCTGCTGCGCCAACCGAATGGGAAGGCTGGCAAAAGTCCTATTTTTGATGGATGGCTCAATTGATCCGTAAGCAGGCTTAGATCATAGCCAGAGCCGAGTGGCAGGACGAGTGGCGTATCACGTGGGAGTTCAGCCACCGCATCCCAGGTCAGTTCGTCATAATTAAAAAATGTGGTCATCACTGGAGTCTCCAACTACATTTAATTCTGCGCATAGCCAATATATTACTTATAAATATTTTTCAATTTATCTACTCAAATAGAAAACATACGAAATTCTGGTGAATAACGAACCACACATGGCGCCACGCTCCGCGTAGACAGGCGGATAACCATGGATTCGTCATCTTCTAACCCAAAGCGCTGATAATACTTGGGGCTGCCGAGCACTACACAGTACTCATAGCCAATTTGCCTCGTCCGGCGGGGCGGTGGACGGGACTAAAGAGATTGCGTAGCCTGATGTCCACTTTTATCTCGGTAACAAATACCAGTCCAGGAATTGCTCCATGCGTTCGTAAACATCCTGGATGTTCTCGCGCCGCAGAAAACCGTGCGGCTCGTCCTCGTAGGTCTTGTATTCGAAGACCTTGTCATGCCGTTTCAAGGCTTCCACCCATTCCTCCGAAGCTTCCGGTGGGACGACAGTATCGAGCAGCCCGTGCAGGATCAGCATCGGCTTTTGAACATTCTGCACATCTGTGATCGGTGAACCCTTCCGATAGAAACCGGTGTTGGCTGCCGGGTGGCCAAGGAAGATCTCTGTATAGTAGCGCAGCCGCTTTTCACAAAGCGCCCAGGAACTGACCAGATTGGAGTCGCCATACTTCGAGATACCACACGCGAATACATACTCAGGGTCGCGTGACAGTGCACATATGGTCATATAGCCCCCGTAACTGCCACCTGCAATGCCGATGCTTTCCGGGCGGAGCTCTTTGAAGCCGTTCAGGAACTTTGCACCGTGCAGACAGTCCCATGTATCGCCGATGCCCCAGTCATTGTAGTTGAGGCGTTCGAACTGTTTGCCGTAGCCAGTCGAGCCGCGGTAATTGGGCGCGAGATAGGTGTAACCCTTGGCAGTGAAGTATTGGGCAAGGTCGTCCCAGAAATATGCATATTGGTCTTTTGGTCCGCCGTGAGGGTAAAGGATCGCCGCGCCATTGGGTTTCTCGGGGCGATACAAGAACGCAGGGATTTCCAACCCATCGAAGCTCTTATAGCTGACGAGTTCAGGCATGATTTTCTTGTTGTTCTGCAGGGCGGGCGGATTCGAGAACGTCAGTTGTGTAATCTGCTTACTGGATGTCTCAATTCTATAGAGGTCCGGCGGGAGGAGAGGGCTCTCATATTCGAAGGTGATGAAAGACCCGTCTGGCGCCCAATTGGGATTGGCATGCAAGCCCGCGCCGCTTCGCAAATCAGTGACAGAACCTGATTCTGCATCCACAAGACTCAAATCGAATGAGCCGCTACGGTTGAAGATCACCGCCAGCAGCCTACCGTCTGGCGCCCATTCAAATTGGGCAACGTCGTGTCCGGTATCGGTGAGTTGGTGCAAGCCTTCGCCGTTCGGTCTGATGAGATAGATCTCATCACGCTCCGTCTCCTGTGCGATGAACGCGATCCACTTTCCATCTGGCGACCATTTGGGTGAGAGCGCCCGTGTGGATGGTTTCCCGTATAGGGTGACAGATTTTCCCGTTTCAATTTCCAGCAAAACGATATCGAGGCAATTCAAATCATCGAAACGCCTTAAGATGTAGACAATCCACTTCCCATCGGGGGATGGGCGTGCATCCCAGTGATCGCCAACGGTGTCGCTGGTGAGGGCGCGGGGCCAGCAGCCGTCGATGTCGGTCAGCAGAAGTTGATCGGTCTCGTTACGCTCCACAGTGACGATCAGCCCGTGCGAATCGGGCATGAAGCGCGGACTGCCCGCTGCAGTCGTAAAGTCCGTGATCTTTGTGGGCAAGCCTCCCCGGCGCGGCACAAGATGAACATGTCCTTTAATCCCAAACGCGATCCACTTCCCATCTGGCGACCAGGCAGGAATCTCATCGTCCCAGTACGCGGCGAGGGGACGGTCAGTTGTGATACGGGTAAGCCAGCCTCCCTTGGACGGGAGCAGGTGGACGTCGGAAAGTGACTCGCCATCTTTAATACAGGCGATTGTCTCTCCATCTGGGGAAAGCGCGTGCGTGCGGATGCGTTCCAACGATGTCAGCAGTGAAAGGCTCCAGCCCTCCGGCGGCTTGAGGTCAGGTCGTTTGAGCGAGGGCCAGCCATTGCGTTCATACTTTTCGGTGAGCTTGATGGGGTTGTCCATGAGATTCCCTTTTTAACGCAAGTATAGCCAATATTTTGCCGGATTGTCTGTTCCTCGTGCCGAATTGCATGTAAAATCGCACACAGCCTTTGAGACGATTTTCAGACCATCAATTTATCGGAGGAGACCATGTTATCGAACGCATCCCGCTGGCTTACCTATCTCACTGCCATCCTGTACGCAATTGTCGGCGCCTTGTTATTCCTCTTTCCCGAGCGACTTGCGCCGGTCTTTGCCTGGAGCGTGACAGCATTCATGACGATGACGATCGGCGGATGGTGCCTCGGCAATGCCTGGCTGGCATGGATAACTGCGCGGCGCTGGCAGTGGAGCCTTGTGTACACGTCCCTTATTTATTTATGGTTATTTGGACTGGGTGAGTTGCTTGTGCTCTTCAACTTCCGCGATAGGCTTGTTCTCGTACATCCGATTGCCTGGCTGTACCTCATCACGCTGATCGTCAATACAATCACGGCGCTCGTCGGTATTATGGATTGGCTGCGGATTCGCCCACAGTTGGCTTCCTCTGTTCCTCCCATAAACACGCGGCAGTACGCGGCATTGATTGCGTTCATCCTCTTTGTTGGCTTTCTTGGCTTGTATGGATCCTCCGCACAGATCGGCGCGCCGGGGACGAATGGAGGCATCTTCCCTGAGGTGATGTCGCTTTTCACCCTGCGAAGTTTTGGCATGTTTTATTTATCACTATCGCTGGCGGTCATCCCCTACTTGTGGAATAGAAACCTCAACGCCATCCTTCACCATTCGATTGCTGCCTATGGACTAATCATCTTCATTACCGCTGCTGCCTTCGTTTACATCGGTCTCTTTGACTTTGCCGCAAGGCCCGGAGGCTTGGCATACTTTGGTGCTTACCTTGCTGTGGGTATTCCCCTGATCTTCACCTTTCGCAAGCATGGAACTGGTGTTCCTGCATAATGGACATCACCAGCCTGCAGAACCCGCGCGTCAAGCATATTGTCCAGCTGCGGGATGAGAAACGTCAGCGCCGCGAGGATGGCTTGATGCTCGTTGAAGGATATGACGAGATTCAGCTGGCGCTCTCTGCGGGGCATCAGCCGCAGACGATTCTTACGTCGCCCGCGCTTGTCTCGCGTGAGATGAGCGGAGCGCAGGCGGAGACCATCACCGTCAGCCAGGCGGTCTTTGAGAAGATGTCGTACCGGCAAAACCCCGATGGCTGGCTGGCGGTCTTCCCGATCCCGCGTACCTCCCTGGATGACCTGAAGCTGAGTCCGCAGCCTCTGGTGGTCGTCGCGGAGGCTGTGGAGAAGCCAGGCAACCTCGGCGCGATCCTGCGGACTGCAGACGCCGCGCACGTAGACGCGCTTCTGGTCTGCGACCCACTCGTCGATCTGTGGAACCCGAACGTCGTGCGCGCCAGCCGGGGAACAGTCTTCAGCGTACCGACCGTCGAGTGCGATAGTGCCTCCGCTCTGACATGGCTGAAATCGCGAGAGGTACGAGTCCTGGCTGCGTCGCCATCGGCTGAGATGACCTATGCGGATGTCGATTTGCGTGAACCTGTTGCCATCGCGGTCGGCACGGAAGATGAAGGGCTTACCGATTTCTGGATGTCCAATGCGGATGTGAAGGTCAGAATCCCGATGATGGGCAGGATCAACTCGTTAAATGTTTCGGTCTCGGCGGCGCTCATCCTTTACGAAGCTGTTAGGCAAAGAAATCTTTAATGTCGTTACAATAGGACATCATACACATTGAGCCTGGTCCTTCTCTTCAAGCTCAAGGAGAAATCCCATGAATGTCAGAGTAGCAGCACTGTCCTTATTTCTTATCCTTGCCTATCTTCTAACGGCATGTGGAGCCAGTTCTCTGTTTGCCGCCCCCACACCCACACCCCTACCAACTCCAACGAACGATCCGCTCTACGCCGCCAGGATCGTAGAATCGTTCTGGAATGCGCTCAACATGGGCGACCTTGAAACTGCCATGGTGTATGTGGGAGAGGATATCAGGTGTGCAAATTTTTGTTATTTCACCGGCAGGCAGACGTTTCAAAGTTACTTGCAGGGATATGTAAAAGCCGGATACACCACGAAGATCAGTGACCTGAAAGTCATAGGCGGCATCGTCACCTATTCCTGGGAGCTATATCAAAATGACTTGTTCCAGCGCCGCGGCGAAGAGGATGAGATGATGGAAGTGAAGGATGGGAAGATCGTCTACTGGGAAAACTACCAGTTGCGTTAATAACCCTGGACCCCCACCATGAGAATCCAATTGACCAGAATTCCTGTGGGCAGTTTTTGTATTGTGTGCCTGTGGTACACTCGTGAAACATCCTTATGAGTTGGATCATCGCTGTTGCAGTGCTCGTCGTTATTGGTTTCATCCTCGACCGCGAGATTTACTTCTACGAAGGAGTACACCTGGGTCCGCGCGTGCAAGCCTGGCTGTACAACCGCTGGTCGAAGAAATATGATGAGGGCAAACGCGCCAGCCAGGTACGTGACGACGAGAAGCTTGCCCAGCCCTTGCTCAACGCAACAAAGGACGTACCTTCGCCTTTGGTGCTGGACTTCGCCACCGGCACCGGGCGGCTCTCGTGTGCGCTCATCCGCCGCCCTGAGTTTGGGGGACATATCATTGCTCTCGATCTTTCGCAGGGAATGTTGGAACAAGCCGCCTCGAAATTAAGCCATCACAATACAGATCGAAAGGTGGAATTGCTCCGGCATCCATCCCTGCCGCTGCCGTTCCCCGATGCCGCGTTTGACTTGGTCTGCGCCCTCGAAGTGTTGGAGCTCTTCCCCGACATGGATGCGCCACTCAACGAGCTAGCGCGTGTCCTGCGTCCCGGCGGGGTCCTGCTGACCTCGCGCGGCACAGAAGAATCGGGAAGAAAGGCGCGGATTAAAAGCACCAGCGCCTTGACCTCGTTGCTGGAGGCGCACGGCTTCGAGAAGATTCAGATCAGCAAATGGTGGAAGCTCTTCGAC
>JAICQC010000497.1 GCA_025938055.1 Anaerolineales bacterium
CATTGCCAGTAGGAATTTATTAAAATTCGTCCTCTTCATCATCCCATAATTCCTCATCTTCATCTTCAGCTTCGTCCTCCTCCCATTCTTCTTCCTCTTCCCAATCCTCTTGTGCAAGAGCTTCTTCGCTTGGCGAGTAGGTGGCACAGCCGGTATCCGGATCGAGCTCGATCGCGGCCGCGCTGCAATACCCTTCATCCAGGAAAACACAATCAATGTAATGACATTTAATCCGGGGCATTCAAATCCTCCTCTAATTAGGGTTGTCTTGCCAATCGAATGACTGAAATAATAAATATGACGGTCATTACAGCCTGGGACGTCAGGCAGAATGGGCAGTAAGCCTTGATGAGGGCGATCTCGAGATAAATAAGATAGAGCGTGAACAGAAAGCCGATCAGGGAGATCCCAAAGAAGATCATGCTTCCATTCTCCTGGAAGAAGCCGGGCCTCTGTTCGAGGATGAACAGTGCAAGGATGGCTGCATATCCGATCACTCCCAGCACAGCCACGGGTATTCCATTGATTTCTGAATAACGGCTGGCATTCACCTCGGAGCAGCCACTGGAACCGATGCACATGGATTCATTATTAGTAACTTTATAAATGGTCATATAGATGGAAACGAGCAGACCGATGATCGTGAGCGCGATGGTGATTTGTTGTAGGCGTTTTGACATGGTTCCTCAAAGAATCCAGGCTGTTACTTCCTGACCAGCAGGCACGCATTTTACACCAGCGGGGATAATAAGTAAAGCATTTGCCTGTACTAATGAGTGTAGATTTCCCGAACCCTGGTGACCGGTGAGGCGGGCGATAGTTTTGCCGTTTTCTTCGCGAACCTGGGCGCGCAGGTAGCTTTCGCGACCATCGGAATCGATCTGTTCCTCGCACGTGACGCGGACGGTTTGACGGAGTCCGTTCGGTGAGCCTCCCAACCGTCTGATGGCGGCGCGCACAAAAACCTCGAAACCGACAAACGCCGAGACGGGATTCCCCGGCAAGCCGATAAAAGGAATCTGTTTGTACTCGCCGAACGCCAGTGGCTTTCCCGGGCGCATGTTGACCCGCCAGAAATCCATCCTGCCGTTCGTCTCGATCACCTGTTTGACGAAGTCGAACGCGCCCACGCTCACGCCTGCCGACGAAAGGATCAGGTCTACATTCGCGTGGACGGACTTTTCGAGCAGAGACTCGACGGACTGCCGGTTATCCTTTGCCACCCCGACCCGGATCACTTCTGCGCCGGCATCCTCAATCAGCGCGGCGAGCGTGTACGAATTTGCATCACGAATCTTGCCTTCTTCAAGAGGCGCAGCCACATCCAGCAGTTCGTCACCCGAGGAGAACAGCGCTACGCGCGGCTTACGATAAACCGTGACCGTTGCAAACCCGAACATCGCCAGCAGACCGAGGTCCTGTGGCTTTAGGACGCGTCCCTGCTGTAAAACCGGTTCGCCGGCGAGCAGGTCCATGCCGCGCGGGCGTACATTCCAACCTGCCTTTGCGGGTTGGAATATCTGAACTTCGTCCGGGGCAGGTGTGCCGGCATCGCGGTTGTCGAAGTTTGTGTCTTCCACGGGGACAACGACGTTGGCTCCGTCGGGGACGGGCGCTCCGGTCATGATACGCGCAGCTTGCCCTTCTGTGAGGGAAACGGCGGGGTGCGAGCCTGCCGCGATATCGGCGACCACACGCAGGCTGCGCGGTGAGTCGGGGGTTGCCTCCACCACATCCTCCGCGCGGATGGCGAATCCGTCCATCGAGGAATTATCGAATGGCGGCAGATCGTTTGTCGCAGTGATATCCTGTGCCAGCACGCGGTTGGCAGATTTCACAAGCGGCAGGGCTTCAGTTGTGACGGGCTGGAACCGGGAGAGGATGCGCTCGCGCGCCTGATCTACGCTTAGCAAAGACATAGTAAAAGCGGCGAGATTATACTGTGATATTGGCGATTTGGGGTTTGGGAATTGGTGACGGGAATCTGTGATTAGTAATTGGTAATTATCCGGGTCTTGTGCGAAGCGCTTCGAGCACGTTTGGCAGGCTTTCGATGCGTGTGAGCACTCGGCTCAGTTGGGCAAGATCACGGATCTCAATGACGAGCTTTATGTCTGCCACCGTGCGGTTATAGTTCACAGATACATCCGCGATATTAACGCCTTCTCCCTGCAACAGGGTAGAAATGTCTCCCATTAATCCCTGGCGATCATACGCCTTGACCGTAATGTGTACCGGGAAGGTCCGCTCCACTTTGCCCCAGTCCACCTGCAGGAGGCGCTCGGTATCTTTCTGGCGCAGGATATTCGGACAGTCCTGACGATGAATCGTTGCGCCGCGACCGCGCGTGATGTATCCTACGATCTGGTCGCCGGGCATTGGGTTGCAGCAACGCGCTATGTTCGAAAGTAACCCTTTCAAGCCAACCACTTCCACAGCATCCGTGGAGGGTTTTATTTCCTGTGCCGGAATTGTGGCTTCGAGGATATCGACCGTCTCATGGGTCTCAGAGAGCTGCCTGATTACCTTATTGACCGAAAGATCGCCATTTCCGAGCGCAACGAACATATCCTCAGCTGCTTTGAATCCAAGCTCGCGAGCCATCTTCTCGAAATTTGTATTTTGAATACCAAGCCTCTGCAATTCGCGTTCGAGGGTGACGCGTCCCTGCGTCAGGTTCTGCTCATCCTCCTGCTTCTTGAACCAGGCTTTGATCTTGGAACGGGCACGTTGGGTTTTGACCAGACCCAGATTTGGGTTCAGCCAATCCCGGCTGGGACCACCACGCTTGGCAGTCAGGATCTCGACCTGATCGCCGGTCTTAAGATCCTGATACAGAGGCACAAGCTTGCCGTTGACGCGCGCGCCGCGGCAGCGGTGACCGATGTCCGTGTGGACGTGATAGGCAAAGTCGATCGGCGTGGAGCCTGCCGACAAATCGATGATGTCACCGCGCGGCGTGAAGACGTACACACGATCCTGGAAGACATCTGTCTTCATGCCTTCTACAAATTCCTGCGCGTCGTTCACGTCAGTGCGCCATTCCATCATGTTGCGCAGCCAGTTGATGCGCTGTTCGTAGGATTTGTCGCGGTGTGCGCCTTCCTTGTATCGCCAGTGGGCGGCGATGCCGTATTCTGCGTTCTGGTGCATTTCCGCGGTGCGTATCTGCACTTCGAGCGGGCGCTTGTCATCGTAGATCACTGCGGTATGGAGGGAC
>JAICQC010000405.1 GCA_025938055.1 Anaerolineales bacterium
CACCAGGTCCCGGTCTGCGAGGCGCGAACGAAAGCGCGGATCGATATCGTCCAGGCTTAGGTTTGTCGTGATCACCAGAGGCAGCTTATTAATATACCGGTAATTGATGATCTGGAACAACTTCTCCTGTGCCCAGCCCGTTGCATTCTGAGTCCCAAAATCATCTAAGACAAGCAGTGAGGCGTTGCGGATTTCATTGAAGCGGTTTTCGAAGGTGGTGTCCTCGCTGTCATATGAAAAGCGCAGCATGTCGAGCAGGTCTGGCACGGTCAGGAACAATGTGGGCACGCCCATTTCCACAGCATAATTGGCGATCGATGCGGCAAGATGAGTCTTTCCGCAGCCGTAACCGCCTCGCAGCAGCAGCCAGCCGTTCAGGCTTTTTGCGTAGTGATATGCCTGGTTGAACGCCATTTCCAGCGAATTGGCTTGCATCTCCCCCAGACCCTTGCGCCCGCGTGGTTGGAATGTGTCAAAAGTCAAACCCTGTAATTCATCGAGGCGGCTGAGCGAATAAAGGCGTTCACGCACCTGCTGGCTGACGTCGCGCTGACGGCACACGCAAACCTCCAGCCGCCCAAAGTTGGGATGACCTACCGGGACATCGGTGCGCAAATATCCTGCACCGCCGCAGTGCGGACAGTTCGGGTCGCCGAGGCTAGTGCTCGATGTAGTCGGCGTATTCGCCCTTGATGTATTTGTCGCGATCTTTTTCAGCGTCTCGTCTATCTTGCTCTTTGCCACGTCCTTCTTCCTTCCAACGTTTCAGAATGGCTTCGCAATATTTCCAACTGCGCTTGTTATGCTTGACAGCCAGTTCGATTGTTTCCGCGACCCATCCTGCTGAATATGTGTCCTCTGCATCCTTCAACGCGTCTGCGATCAACGGCGTGAGCGGACCGATGTTTTCCTCATACAGTCTGAAAATATTGGGACGCTCAAAGGGCACGGCTGTCATTCCGGCAGCCTTCTGGTCGCCATGCAGGAATGCGTTTGCCGCAGCGCGCCCACGCGGGGAGTTCAGGAAGTGCAGTACTTCTGCATCCCGCTCAACCCTCAGAATGACGCCGCGCTTGACTGCTTTGCCTATCCCTGTTCGGACGTCGTCCACAGAAAGCCCCAATTCCTTCGCATCAAAATCTGCTTCGCGCAACGCCCGGAACGGACCATCCATGTGTTCCACACGCCAGAGCAAATAGAGAGTGACCTTCAACTCCGCCGCGTCATCGATCTGATTCAGCAAATGATGGAAAAACGTGTCAGGCAGCTGCGTAAATGATTCTGATTCGGTAAAGCCTTTGAAAGTAGGGGCAGGCAGCTGCCCGCTTCTACGTTTATTCATTCGGTCTAAAAACCCGCGTCGCGGCGTTTTCGAACTTTGCCAGCTCGTTACGGAAGACCAGCTCTACACCTCCCACCGGACCGTTGCGATGTTTGGCAATAATGATCTCCGCCACATTTTGTTTTACCGTATCCTTCTCATACTGGTCGGGGCGATAGATGAACATCACGATATCGGCGTCCTGTTCCAGCGAACCGGATTCGCGCAAGTCCGAGAGCACCGGGCGTTTGTCTGAGCGCTGTTCGACGGCACGCGACAACTGCGCGGCAGCCAGGACAGGCACATCCAACTCACGAGCGAGGATCTTCAAATTTCGCGAGATGTAAGAGACTTCCTGCACGCGGTTGTCATTGCGTGTGTCTCCACCCATCAATTGGAGATAGTCAATAATGACCAGGTCCAGCCCAAATTCCATGTGCAGGCGGCGGCACTTTGTCCGCAGCTGCAGCGGGGTGATGGCGGGCGTGTCATCCAGATAGATGTGTGTATCGCCGAACACCTCGATGGCATGCGTGAACAGGGGCCATTCATTCTCATGCAGCTTGCCCGTGCGCAACCGCTGTGAATCGATCCCTGTTTCCTGCGCGATCAACCTCTGTACCACCTGCTCATTAGACATTTCGAGCGAGAAGATCGCCACATGTTTCTTGTGTGTCAGCCCTGCGTTTTTCGCAATGGACAGCAAAAAACCGGTCTTGCCCTGCCCAGGACGACCGGCGATGATCAACAGGTCGGAGGGCTGCAAACCCGTCAGCATTTTGTCGAGGTCGATGAAGCCTGTCGGCACGCCGTAAAACTCCTCGGGGCGTTTTGCGAGGTCATCGATGCGGTCGTAGTATTCGCTCAAGACGGATGAGATTGGCTGAAGGTCATGCTTGAGCCGTCGTTCGCTGACGTTGAAAACGGCTTTCTCCGCCTCATCCATCACGTCTTCAACGTTCGTCTGCTCGTTGTAGGCAATGGAGGCGATCTGGTTGGCAGCGTTGATCATCTTGCGGCGGACAGAGTGTCCCTCCACGATACGCCCGTAGGACTCGGCGTTGAGAGATGAGGGCACCTGGTTGACCAGCGAGGTGAGATAGGCAGGTCCGCCAATCTCGTTCAGCTGCCCCCGCCGGTCCAGTTCATCGGAAACCGTTAGCAGGTCGATGGGGATGCGCTGTTCGTGCAGGCTGGTGAACGCATCCCAGATCCATCTGTGGCGGTGGATATAAAAATCGTCCGAGGTCAGGAACTGAGCGACATCGTAATAGACTTCGGGATTAATGAAGACCGCCCCCACGACGGCTTCTTCGGCTTCCCGGCTATGGGGGACTGCGGTTGACGTGGCAGGGGCGGTGGTGTTTTCAGGTAGGTAGTCGGTCATTTCTTCTTTGGCTTTTTCGGTTTGTCAGACCCTGACGGGCCTTCGTCATCGGGTTTATCTTCATCGTCTGATTTATCGAACTCGAGTTTCTCGAGGAAATCTTCGAAGACGGACAGGCGCTCGGTCCCTTCTTCGGACAACGGGGCGGGTTCGGCTTGTTCGGGGGTTTCACTATCCTCGGGAATATCCTGCTCGGGGATGATGCCAGCTTCATCCATCACAGTGTGATGCACAAGGATGGGGACATGCGCCCGAACAGAGAGGGCGATCGCGTCGGAGGGACGGGAATCGACATCCACTTCTCTACCGTCCACTTCGGCGACGATGTTGCCGTAAAAGATCTCGTTTTGCAGTTTGACGATCTCGATGCGCTTGATACGGGCGTTGAACGCGCCGAAAACATTCTTCAATAGATCATGCGTCAGGGGGCGGATCATTTCCACTTCCTGCAGGGCAACGGTAATGGCTTCGGCTTCGTAGGGTCCAACCCAGATGGGAAGATAGCGCTCGGAACCAATTTGCTTTAGCACAACCAGACGTTGCGGCGTCATCAGGTGCACACGCACGCTGTCAATTTGTACTTCGATCATCTCAGGCATAGGAACTCCGGGAGGTGAGGGTACCAGCAGATTTCGTAGTAATTCTAAACGAATCCTTGCGTTCGTTGCGCAGGACTGTAAATTCTCATATAGATATTAAGATGCGCAATGTATTGTAGCATAATCAGGGGTGAATGTCATTTGGTTGCAAGAAACCTCAAACGCGACTATAATACTGCCCTGCTATCCGCCGGATGGCATAATCGGGGCGTGGCGCAGCCCGGTAGCGCACTTGCATGGGGTGCAAGGGGTCGTAGGTTCAAATCCTATCGCCCCGACAGAAAGAGACTCCAGAAATGGAGTCTCTTTCTGTTTCCACGGCTAATGAGACATGCGTCACAGCAGACCTGAGGCAACACGCCGCGCAGTTGTAAGGGTGCTGCACGTTCCATATGAACGCAGCCAGGAGAACCATGGCTTGGAGGATGGAAAGCCGGGCGATTGTAACGATTTGTTTTTGTCGCCGTCCTGTTATAAAGAAAGCAGGCAACCATGAAGAAATGTACTCAATGCGGCAAAGTAAATGGCAACGCACGAATTGTCTGCATTTAAGGAGGACATCATGCCTATTGTTATTCTCATTATTGCAGGGCTTCTATCGTTACTCTGGTATCCTCTTCAGAAAGAAGTGGAAGGCAAAACAATGTTTATGTTAGCCTTGGTGTTTTTTGTTATGGCTATTTTATTTGCGATGATATCTCCACACTCTTAACCCTGACGCGTTACTGGTTCGCGTGGACGTTTCCCCAGCGGAGGACGATTGCAAATACCCCTGCGGGGCACATGTCCTCTCGCCGTGACAAAAGAGGCTCCATTTCTGGAGTCTCTTTTTTTCCAAAAAGCAAAGCATGACCGCAGACTCGAAGCAACACGCCGCGCAAACTGTAAAGCAACAGCAAACTCAAATTGACGCAAGCTGAGGGATAATTTGAACATTGATTTCACGGAGAAACGATGTCTTC
>JAICQC010000310.1 GCA_025938055.1 Anaerolineales bacterium
ATACATCTTTGTTCATGGATCCTCCTTTGTTTGGATCACTTGGAAAAGCTGGCCCAATTTACGCCGGCGCTCGGGGCAGCATACATGCGCCGGATTTCAATTCTCTTATTCAGCCAAATGGCATCATCAAATGCGAACGCTTGCGGCAACAGACCGCAGGCGTTCGGCCACGCGCTCGGGCGTTTCACCTTTACTGATAAACGCATCCGCGCCCGAAGAGAGGGCAGCTTGCTGACGGGCGTCCAGATGACTGATGAGAATGATGACCAGCGCAGCCGGGCAGGCTCTGCGGAGTTGATCCAGAGCCATACTGGGTGAGGTGCGGGGGAGCAAATCCCAATCAATCAACAACATATCTGTAAGACTTACGGGGGCTTGCGCCAGCGCGGTCGCCCAGTCGGCGGCTTCTCCTGCCAATTCCATGTTAAGGTCTAATAACATAAGACGCAGAGCTGAACGTTCTTCTGTTAAAGCATCGGCTACATATACGCGGGTCATAGACTCATAGTACAACACAAACTCCCCAGGCACATCCAACGCCTGGGGAGTATCTGTCTCCGCCACTTGGGGGATACAGGGGAGCGATGTGGCTCCATGCCGAAGACTGGCTCTTGGGGATAAGGATGCTATCTTGCCACAACGACCTGGCTGCGGCCGTCATGCTTTGCACGGTAAAGCGCAACATCAACAGTCCTTAAGATCTCCGTACTCGTCGCGCCATGCTCCGGGAAGACAGCAACACCCAGTGAGAGGGTCACTGCCGGGAGGCTTTGTCCATCGAACTGAAGATGGAACTGTCTGGCATAGTTGCAGATCAGCTCGGCGCGCTGGCGTGTAATCTCCCGGGAGGCATCGGGCAGGATCAGGATAAATTCATCGCCACCGTACCGGCAGGCGATATCCTCTCCGCGCACCTGCCGGAGCAGCAGGTGCCCCATTTCACGCAGAATCTCATCACCGGCGGCATGCCCCCAGGTATCGTTAAAGAGCTTGAAATTATCCACGTCCAGCATAATCGTTCCTAATGAGAGTTGTTTCCGTGTGGCTCGCAGGAGTTCGCGCTCCAGCGTCTCTTCCATATAGCGGCGGTTGAATAATCCCGTGAGGTGATCTCGGACGGACTGCTCGCGCAGGAGCGCCTGGCTCTTCAGCAGGGCATCCTGAGCGTGTTTACGCTCTGTGATATCGCGGATGTTGCATTGGATCACTTTTTCGCCATCCACCAGATAGACGTTGCTGACGAATTCCACATCGACCATCCGGCCGTTTTTCGCTCTAAGCGGCAGGTCTTCGTAACGAATATATTTATTCTTCTGCAGGGCTTCGAAGGCTTGCTGGCTGGCTTCAACATCTCTGAACGCGCCGACCTCCCAAAGCTTCTTTTCCACAAACTCTTCACGCGAATATCCCAGCATTTTGATCAGGAATGGGTTGACATCCGTAATTGCGCCTGTCCTGGCATCTAGAATTAGAATTCCATCCTGGGCGGCTTCGAAAAGGCGACGGTAACGAAGCTCTGAGGTCTTTATCTGTTGTACATCAACCATCTTGGCTTTCCTTGTTTCGATTCTGGGAAACTATTTCAATTGCTCCCCAGTGCTGATGGGCGGCGTCACGAAAGGTTACGAAGAAATAACGTCGGTCTCAGCTCTAATGCTTGCATCGAATGGTTTTTCAACACTGACCAGCCCATTGAACTCGGAATCGAGTGAGATTCAAGACGCGCAGATTGATTAGGTGAGCGCTCCGGTTCAACGACCAGTTTGATGGCAGTTCTCACCTTATCTTCAATGGTTACGTCCGCGAATTCAGGCACACAGCTTACATGGATGCCATCGAGCCGCAGATAGCCGGTTGCCAGGACAAGGGCTTTCACTGCCTGGTTGACCGCTCCTGCACCGATCGCCTGGATCTCTGCCCGGTGATGTTCGCGAACAATACCCGCAATAGCACCGGCAACGGCAGATGTACGTGAGGTGGCAGAAACTTTGATCAGGTTCATTGTAGGTTCCTCCAAGGTTGAATGATGAAATGTATACTGCCTTAATCGTATAAGAAATATTCCCCGGCCACATCCATCAGCCGGGGAATATTTGCCTCCGCCAGTTGGGGGATTTTTGGAGTCAGGGAAGGAGGCGGCTGCGCAGCGCGAGGGTGACCGCTTCGGTGCGGCTGGCAACTCCCAGTTTAGACAGGATATTGCTGACGTGCGATTTGATTGTGGAAGAGCTGACGGTCAACCGGCTGGCGATCTGGGTATTGTTCAGTCCCTCCACCATTAGCGCCAGCACTTCCAGCTCACGCTCCGTCAGGTCGAGACCAGGTCGAGGTGGAAGCCTGGCGGTTTCCACCAGGGCTTGAGCGGCCTCAGGTGAAAGGGTGGCGCGCCCGGCGTGAGCTGCGCGTATAGCCTCCACAAGGTCATCTGCAGAGACATCCTTGAGCAGATAGCCGATCGCTCCGGCTTCCAGCGCGTTCCTCACCAGATCACCCTCCTTAAAGGAGGTCAGCGCGATCACCTGCACCTGCGGAAACTGCTGGCGGATGGCGCGGGTTGCGGCTGCTCCGTCCATATCCGGCATGACCATATCCATCAGAATCACATCCGGCAGGAGCTCGGCGCAGAGCTGGATAGCGGCCGCGCCGCTTTCGGCTTCGCCCGCCAGTTCTAGATCATCGAAGACCTTTAAGAAGGTCCCCAATCCACGGCGAACCATCGTGTGATCATCAACGATCATGACGCGAATAGGTTGGGATGGAGAGTTTGCCATACGTCCTCCTTTGCCGGCAGGCATCTTTGACACAGCAACGCCTTCAAGACATGCTGCGTAAGGCGCGTTACGAAACACTCACCTCGCCGGGGGTTTGAGCCCAGCGGACGGTGATTTCCGTGCCGTGACCGGGCTGGCTCGTGATCGATAAGTGTGCGCCCACGCCTTCTGCCCGCTCATGCATCATGCTCAAGCCGTAGTGACCAGATGCCGTCTGTTCCGGATCAAAACCCTGCCCGTCATCGTGGATGCTCAACTCGATGGAAGTTTCCTCCTGCTTCAAATCGATCTGCACCAGGCTGGCTCCGGCATGCTTGGCGATATTATTTAGGGCTTCCTGGCAGACTCGGTAGATTGCCACCTGCACGTCGGCAGGCAGGACGCCTTGTCCCACCACGCTTACTTTGGCGGGGACGTTGGTACGTCCGCTGAAAGCGTTCGCCAGGAGATGCAGCAGGTCACCCAGCTCGGCATCTGTGAGAGTCGAGGGCCGCAACTCAGCCAGCAGTGCGCGCATTTCAGCCATGGCGCCGCGTGTCAGCTTGCGCAAATCCTCGAGCGAGCGCCTTGCCTCTTCCTGATCGCGGTCCCATAGGCGCGGCAGGACTTCGGCGATGAGCCCCGCCGAGAAAAGTGACTGGTTGATGGCATCATGCAGGTTGCGTGCAAGGCGTTGCCGCTCCTCCAACACAGCCAGCGCCTGAGCCTGTCTGTTTAGCTCTGTGTTAACCATGGTAATCGCGGCCTGATTAGCCACGCTCAGCGCAAGGTCTTCGTGATGACGCGTGAAGTAATCACGCGTCTCGTGCGCCAGACCTACACCGCCAATGATGCGTCCTTTTACCGCCAGCGGTACCCACATCCAGGACTGCATCCCTTCAAGTAAGGCAGCAGATCCGTCGCTCAGAAGCGCACGCAAGAATTGCGCCTGCGCGTTGTTGCTCCAGATGTCCGCAATGCGGATGGGCCGACGCCCATTGAAGAGCGCCTCCAGGGCTTCTGGCTCCTGCAGACGGATGCGGAAAGGTGAAGAATCCTCCAGTTGCGGCGTCCCGCGCAGAGCCAGGGTGAACAGGGTGGAGTCTTCCAATCCAAATAATCCGCAATGGGTGTACTCGATGATCTCCCGTAATTGGTCGAGGATCAGACCCGGCTGGAATTCCAGCGTGGATGCCAACGTATGAGAAATGGCGAGCAGAGTCGCCTGTTCACGCAGTTGGATCTCTATCTTTTCGCTCAGGCTTTTTTCTGTTTGGATGCGCTGGCTCACATCCCGGACGACGCTCAACAGGCACGGGCGTCCCTGAAAATTGATCACCGATCTGCGGACTTCCACATGAAACCGTGAGCCATCCCTGTGGATGTGGACGACAAGTGATTCGAACACACGGCCCGGTTCAGCCGTTCGGACTTGTTCCATAAACTGGGCATGACTTTCAGGTAGCATAAAGACCACCGGATTTTGCCCGATGAATTCCTGGCGAGTGTAGCCATGCATCTCACAGGCGGTAGGGTTGGCTTCCACCACGGAGTCCGTCCCTATATCATAGACCACCAATCCGTCGCTGGTGGCTTCGAAGATTTTTCGGTACTCCTCTTCAGAGGTTAATGGGCTGTCAGGTACCTGACTCATAGAACTGACCTTTTACTTTCTGATGCGGTTTCACTTTCATATTCATTGTACTGCAATAGGCAAAGGTCATTGTGAAACGAGAACTTGAAAGCGGCAAAGGCGATCTGGTTTTAGGGAGTGTCTAAAATCAGAATTACTATGTCATTCTTCGCGGAGTTTATCCTGAGCGAGTAAGAGATTCTCACTGCACTGGCGCGCAGCGCAAGTGTCGCTCCGCTCACACCGTAGCGGTGTACTTCGCTAGAATGACAAGCGAAGGGCTCAGGGTGACATGACGTTGAGTGTCCTCGAATTTGGACACTCCCCTGTTTTATAGGGCTGGGTATTTTGGCCCAATAGTGTGTTACACTGATACAGGCATTTCGTAAACAATGTGTTTATCACGCGGGGGAAATGGAGGGTGTTCCATAGGGAACATCCATTAATACCCAGGCCCATTTGCTGTGAATTAGCTTGCTTAGTAGTAAAGGAAACTCTTGTGAATAAAAGAGAAACTGTAGAAGCCCTCCTGGATTCCGTCCAGATGGGTGATTTCGATAATGTAAGAACCATGCTTGCAGATGATTTTCAATTCAGCGGGCCCACCCCTGAGCCGATCAACAAGGAAGCCTGGCTCCGTATGAGCACCAGCCTGAAGGCTGCCTTCCCGGACCTTGATTATCATTTCAAGGTTATTGGCACACAGGGTGATGTGGTGCGCACCACGTCACAATTAAGCGGAACCCACAGTGGTTCCCTGGATTTGACGGGTATGAACATGGGTATGATTCCCGCCACCGACAAAACCTTTGTCGCCACACGTGAAAAGACAAAGATAATGGTCAAGGGAAATAAGATCACCTCCTGGGTCGTCGAGCCGACGCAAGGTGCGGGTCTGATGGAAATTCTTGGTCAACTTGATGTGAAGCCTGCAGCTGTGTGATCACCTGTAGATTCGCGTTCTTTGCGATTGAACGTAGCGGTGCGAAGTAAATAACTGGATTTGTGTGGTGCCAAAGCCGCCAACCCTGTTATGGGGCGGGCGGCATTTTTTATTCCGGTCATCATGCCGGAGAAAGTAGTATCAAAAATGGAAGCCAAGTTATATGTAGGGAATCTGTCCAAGTCAACGACGCAGGATGAATTGAATGCGCTCTTCTCACAAGCTGGAGAAGTAACTGCGGCAGAAGTAATCAAAGATCGCAAGA
>JAICQC010000038.1 GCA_025938055.1 Anaerolineales bacterium
CCTTGGTTGTTTTTTCGTTTCAAATTAGCAGACCATCCCAAGATGTAGGGGACCCGTCTGTTATAATGCCAAGTCTACGGCAAAATTCCTGGGAGAACCTGCAGATAAATGACTCTCGAGCGCGGCGCATTACTACATAAGCGGTATCGCATTGTTGAAATCCTCGGGCAGGGTGGCATGGGTTCTGTCTATCGCGCGGTGGATGAAAACCTCGGCGTGGATGTGGCAGTGAAGGAAAATCTGTTCACCACCGATGAATACGCGCGCCAGTTCCGGCTTGAAGCGGTTATCCTTGCAAACCTGCGTCATCCCAATTTGCCGCGTGTGACCGATCATTTTGTGATCGGCGACCAGGGGCAATATCTGGTCATGGACTACATCGAGGGCGAGGATCTGCGTCAGCGCATGGAGCGCATGGGCAATATCACGGAGGATGACGCGGTTCTTATCGGCGCAGCGATGTGTGACGCACTGGCGTATCTCCATACGCGCAAGCCTCCCATTTTGCACCGTGACCTCAAACCGGGCAATGTCAAGATCACTCCAGACGGGCACATCTTCCTGGTGGATTTTGGGCTTGCCAAAGTGTTGCATGGCAGCCAGGCAACGACGACCGGCGCCCGCGCCATGACACCCGGATATTCACCGCCGGAACAATACGGCACGGCGCGCACAGACTCTCGTACAGATATTTACTCTCTGGGCGCTACTCTCTATGCCGCGTTAAGCGGGATCATCCCTGAAGACGGCCTGGCGCGCGCTATGGATAACACCCAGCTCACCCCACTGCGCAAACGTAACAGCAAGGTCTCGCGCCGTTTGGCGGCAGCCATCGAAAAAGCAATGGGGATCGATCCGGCGGATCGCTTTCAAAATGCGGATGATTTCAAGCGCTCGTTGCTTGGAACAAAAACGAAGACCCAACTTCTGCCGGGGGATTATATGATTGAGCCGCCGCCGTCTGACCTGACAGAGGATTTTCGGCAAAGCATGGGGGAAAACGCCTCACAACCTTCCGTGGTGGATCACAAGTCGGCAAATGCGAGAGGCGTCTCCGCGTCAGGTGAACTGCCTGTCTTCAAGCCCAGGCGCAAAAAACGAAAAAACCGTCGCCGCGTGCTGGCGATCCTACTGGGAACTCTGCTTCTGCTTTCCATAGCTGTTGTGGGGATTGTGCGCTTCATGCCAGAGATTGTTCCCCCGGGGATGATGAACTTTCTGGCTCCCTTGCGTGAGCTAAAGTTTCCATTTAGCCTCGTGCCCAATGCGGGTACGCCGGTCTCGGCAGCAACAGAGACAGCCCTTCCACTGCCGACGGTCACTCCCCTCATTGCTCCACCGACCGCGACGGCAACCGCAGCCGTCTCAACCGAAACCGCGCAGCCTACTGCTGAGATCACATCAACACCTGATAATTCTGCCGTCCCAGTGGCTACCTCATTGGGCGGCGGGACGGGCCAGATCGTGTTCGCCTCGACGCGTTCCGGCATTCCGCAGCTCTATCTTGTCAACACAGATGGAACGGGTTTGACTCAGCTCACCATCATGGAGCGCGGGGCATGCCAGCCCTCCTGGTCCCCAGATGGAGCGCAGCTGGTTTTTATCTCTCCGTGTGTTGGACGGGGTGACCTTTTCGAGACTATTTATAACGAATCCAGCCTCTATGTTATCAACGGAGACGGTACAGGTTTAAAGCAATTGACACCGGCGCCCGGCTCGGATTTTGAGCCTGCCTGGTCGCCGGATGGAACGCGCATTGCTTTTACCTCAGTGCGTGACGGATTTCGCCAGATCTATTCTCTGGATGTGGAATCCCTGGATGTTTCTCTGTTGACCAATACAACCAGCGCCATTGAGAGCAGCCAGCCCTCCTGGTCACCGGACGGGACAAAGATCGCCTACACGGTCAAGCGTGTCAACACCTATCAGGTCTGGGCGATGAATGACGTTGGGCAGGAGGCTGTCCAGTTGGCTCGAAGTGGGCAGGATTTATGGGACTTTCTACCAACCTGGTCTGCAGATGGAAGAACTGTCTTCTTTAATCAGCGCCGGCCCGGTCCGTTCCGTCCGTGGTTAATGAGAGTTAATTACGAAGACCTCAGCCAGGATGCGCGGCGTTTGAATTTCGCTACTCCGATTGAAGATGTGTCATTTTCGCAGGATGGGTTGTGGCTTGTATATGAAGGCATGGATGGCGAAGGCAATCGGGATATTTACTTCATAACGATCGCTGGGAGTGGTCGTACGCGCCTGACCAATGATTCCAGCATTGACTTCGACCCTGCCTGGCGCCCTCTGCCAGTTCCCTAACCAAGCATAAAGACACAAAAGCCCATTGCTCTCACAGGCGATGGGCTTTTTCTTATACTTCTCTTATTGACGTCCCTCTTTTGCACATGTTATTATTATTTACCCTTGAATAGCACTCTCGTTTGGAGAGTGCTAACTGTGTGAGAAACATGCCTGAATTAACCGAGCGCCAGAAGACGCTTCTTCTACTAATCGTCCGGGACTATATTGAATCCGCTCAGCCGATAGGCTCGAAGCGGCTGGCGGAGCATTATCACCTCAACCTTTCCTCTGCCACCATCCGAAATGAGATGGCTGCACTGACCGAGATGGGGTACCTGCGCCAGCCGCACACTTCAGCCGGACGTGTCCCCACAGAGGAGGGCTACCGTTATTTCGTCAGCCAGATGATGAACCAGGCTGAACTGCCCGAGTCTGTTCAAGCTACCATCTCACACCAGTTTCATCAATCCCGGCCTGATATTGACCAGTGGATGACCCTCGCGGCTTCCATCCTGGCGCATCAATCACAGGGCGTTTCTGTGGTGACCGCTCCCCATACGGACAAGGCAAAATACAAACATATCGAACTGATCTCCACGCAGGGACGGCAGGTGTTGATGGTGCTGGTGTTGGTCGGAGGCGAGGTCAGCCAGCAGATCCTGACGCTGGCAGAGCCCGTCTCTCAGGAACGACTCAGCCAGACGGCTGTGCGCCTCAACAAGCTGTTGGCAGGTCTCGCGGTGGACGCTATGGCGGCATTGCCTGCCCGCTCCGACGCGCTCGACCAGGATATTCTGAACCTGATCATTCAGGATTTTCGTCGCACGGCAGACCGTGTCTCGGGTGAGATTTACACCGATGGCTTGACCAATGTCCTGGCAGATCCGGAATTCGCCGAATCAGATGAAGCGCGCCGGGCATTGCGAATCTTTGGAGAACGTTCCACGTTGCAGGACTTGATCGCGCGCACTGCCTGGAATAGTAATGTTGGCGGATTGCAGGTGCTCATCGGCGGTGAAGGCGGCTGGGAGGAACTGCGTCAGTGCTCCGTGGTCATTGCGCGTTACGGCGTCCCCGGCCTGGCGACCGGTACTCTGGGTGTGCTCGGTCCGATGAGAATGTCCTATGCACGGACCATCCCCACTGTCAGATATGTTGCAGGATTATTAAGTGATCTTGTGAATGACACTATTTCTGGTGAATGAACGAGAATCGGAATAAGTAACGAATTCTAATTCTCGAATATCGAATAATGAGAGTGAATGAATGACTGAAAAAAAGAAACGCACACATGAGGAAGAACTCGAAGAGAATCAGGCGGTGGCAACGTCTGAAAACGTCGATCAGTTGTCGGCGGAGATCGAGACGTTGAAAAAACAGTTGGAAGAGGCTCAATCCAAAACCTCCGAATACAAGGATAGCTGGCTGCGCTCCCAGGCAGAGTTCCAGAACTACCGCAGACGCATCGAGCGTGACAACGAATTGACCTATATGTCTCTGAAGGGCGATATCATCAAAAAGATTCTGCCCGTGCTCGATGACCTGGAGCGCGCACTGCAAAATCGCTCGACAAATGACCCGTGGGCAAGCGGCATCGAACTCGTCGCGCGCAAATTCCAGAATATTCTGGAGAGCGAAGGTATAAAAAAGATCGAGGCGCTGGGCATGGAATTCGACCCGAACTTTCACGAAGCGATCTCGCACGAGCCAGCTGACGGCGCAGAAAGCGGACAGGTGATCGGCGTCGTGCAGAATGGTTATATGATCGGCGAGCGCGTGATTCGCCCGGCACTGGTACGCGTGGCACAATAAATCCGTATCAGGTGTCATGTATCAATGTATCAAGCGCCAGTTTGCTTGGTAAGTGATGGACCTGACACCTGATACCTGAAACAGGAGAACTGAATTCATGGCAAAAATCATTGGCATTGATCTAGGCACGACCAACTCTGTTGCCGCGGTGATGCAGGGCGGTGAACCGATGGTGATTCCCTCAGCAGAGGGCGAGCGGCTTGTCCCCTCGGTGGTGGCAGTGAACAAAAATCACGAACGTCTGGTGGGACGCGTGGCGCGTAATCAGGCGATCACCAATCCGCAAAACACAATTTTTTCCGTCAAGCGTTTCATGGGGCGAAAAGCGGATGACCCGGAAGTGGAGCGCACGCGCAAACGGGTGCCGTATGCGGTGACCGAAGCGCCGAATGGCGATGTGCGCGTACAGCTTGATGAAAAGGATTACTCGCCGCCCGAAGTTTCGGCGATGATCCTCGCCAAAATCAAACGGGACGCCGAAGCCTATCTTGGGGAACCGATCACACAGGCGGTCATCACTGTCCCTGCGTACTTCAACGATGCCCAGCGCAATGCCACGAAGGACGCCGGTAAGATCGCGGGTCTCGAGGTGCTGCGCATTATCAATGAGCCAACAGCTTCCTCCCTGGCATATGGTCTCGACAAGAAGAAAAATGAAATTATTGCTGTCTATGATCTGGGCGGCGGTACATTCGATATTTCGATACTCGATGTGGGCGATGGCGTCTTCCAGGTGCGCGCCACGAGCGGCGATACCTTCCTCGGCGGCGACGACTTTGATTTGCGTATCATGGATTACCTGATCGAGCAGTTCCAAAAAGATAACGGCATCGACCTGCACAATGACCGCCAGGCATTGCAGCGTCTGAAGGAGGCTTCCGAGAAAGCCAAGATCGAGCTTTCGACCACCATGCAGACCGAGATCAACCTGCCGTATCTGACTGCCGATGCCAGCGGACCCAAGCATCTGGTGATCACGCTCACGCGCGCCAAGCTCGAACAACTGACCGCCGACCTCGTCGACCGGACGATCGCTCCCGTCAAGCAAGCGCTGTCCGATGCCGGTCTGACGGCTGGCGATATCAACGAGATTGTGATGGTCGGCGGCATGACGCGCATGCCCGCCGTCCAGGACCGCGTCCGCGCCTTTTTTGGCAAGGAACCCCACAAGGGTGTCAACCCGGACGAAGTCGTCGCGATCGGCGCGGCGATCCAGGCGGGTGTTCTCGGCGGCGAAGTCAAGGACATCCTGCTCCTCGACGTGACTCCTCTCTCGCTTTCCATCGAAACTCTTGGCGGGGTGGCAACCTCACAGATCGAACGCAACACGACGATCCCCACCCGTCGCAGCCAGGTCTTCTCGACTGCCAGCGATAGCCAGACGCAGGTGGAGATCCACGTTTTGCAGGGCGAGCGCCCGATGGCTGCTGATAACAAGTCGCTGGGTAAGTTCATCCTCGATGGCATTCCCCCCGCGCCGCGCGGCATGCCACAGATCGAAGTGACATTTGATATTGATGCCAACGGTATCCTAAAGGTCACTGCGCAGGATAAAGCCACGGGACGTTCCCAACACATCACGATCACCGCATCCTCGGGTCTTTCGGAGTCTGAGGTGAGCAAGATGCGCCAGGATGCCGAAGCACACGCAGAAGAGGATCGCAAGCGTAAGGAATTGATCGAAGTGCGCAACAATGCGGATAACACGGTCTATGCGGCTGAAAAAGCACTGCGCGAGTTCGGTGAGAAGGTACCTGCCGATACGCGCTCCGAGGTCGAGGCGAAAGTGGCGGAGGTCAAAAGGGTTGCCGAAGGTGAAGACGTTGCCGCGATCAAATCCGCGACCGAAGCGCTCGGTCAGGTGATCCAAAAGATCGGCGCATCTGTGTACGAAGCGCCCAATGTCCCCGGCAACGGACCGGATGGCTCGAGCCAGAATCCAAACCCCGAAGCCGGACCAGATGTGGTGGAAGGTGAAGTTAAAGAATAGAGAGTGGAGACTAGTCTCTGATTCTCTGTTCTCTACCCACTTGAAACATGAGCAACCGCGATTACTACGAGATCCTTGGCGTCCCACGGAACGCGAGCGGCGATGAGATCAAAGCCGCGTTCCGTAAACTTGCGCGTCAGTATCACCCGGACGTGAACAAGGAGGATGGCGCCGAGGAACAATTCAAAGAACTCAATGAAGCCTATGGTGTGCTCTCAGACTCCGAGAAGCGTGCCCGCTACGACCGCTTTGGCAAGGAAGGTCTCGGCAACATGGGCGGGTTCCGCGACTACACCGTGGACTTCAACGATATCTTCGAAGAGATCTTCGGCGGATTCGGTTTTTCCACAGGACGCCGCTCGCGCAACGCCCCGCGCCGCGGACGCGACCTGCAGATGTCAGTCCTGTTGACCTTCGAGGAAGCCGTATTCGGTGTAGAGAAAGAGGTCGAATTCCAGCGCGAAGAAACCTGCTCTCGCTGTAATGGTTCGGGCGCGGAACCCGGCACAACGCCGACGCGCTGCTCCACCTGTAACGGACAGGGCGAAGTCCGGCAGGTGCGCCAGACCTTCCTGGGGCAGATGGTACAGACCACGACCTGCCCCACATGTAACGGGCGCGGCGAGATCATCTCGTCTCCCTGCAAAACCTGCCATGCCAGCGGACTGGAACGCAAGACGGTTACAAAGAAAGTCCAGATCCCCGCGGGCGTGGACGGTGGGACGCAGATTCGCCTGGCAGGGGAGGGTGGACCCGGCGTCAACGGCGGACCGAACGGAAGCTTATTCCTCATCCTGGACGTCAAACCACATCAGTTCTTTAAGCGTCGCGAGAACGATGTCATTTTGAATCTGGATATCAACATTGCACAAGCGGCACTCGGCGCGGAGATCGAAGTCCCAACACTGGATGGGGAGGAGAAGTTGAAGATCCCAGCTGGAACTCAACCGGGTAAGGTCTTTAACATCCGGAATAAAGGTGTGCCACACCTGCGCCGCAGCGGACGCGGTGATCAGCGGGTCATCGTCAATGTGGCGGTACCGACCAAGCTCACCAAGGAACAGAGCGAACTGTTCGAGAAGCTGGCGGAGAGCCTGGGCACCACCGTCAAGCCGCAGGAAAAAGGATTTTTAGATTGGTTGAATGAAGCGCTGGGGGGATAAGTTTTTGAATAGTAAATTAGTATTGAGGAGCGGATCTGTGGTTCGCTCCTTTGTTTTAAGTTGTGGGTTTTCTAAGGAAGAGAGATTGAAAATGGAGCTCTCCATCACCAGGATTAATTTGCTTGAAGGATAGCAATGTTAAAGCTTCTGTGACAACCTGTTTGAGTTTTTCATCAGAATGGAAAGAAAAGAATCGCTTCGGTTCGTATGAGTCTTTCTCCCAGATCCCTTCAAAATCATAACCGCCCCAAATGCCCAGAAAGAGGAGTCCGTTTACCTTGAGAACTCTCCTGATGTTGTGCAGAACCTTTGGCAGTTCTTCTTTGGGTAGATGGAGCAGACTGTTGAGCGCGTAAACAGCATCGAATGAGTGATCTGGAAAATCTAAATCAACCATATCCATAACGCGAGCATCCAATCCTTTTTGCAGGCAGAGCTGGATCATCTCAGGAGATAGGTCGATACAAGTAACCTGGAGTCCGTTTTCCTGAAAGAATTTGCTATCCCGTCCATGACCTGCGCCAATTTCAAGCAGGAATTGTTTCTGTTCACTTTTTACTAAGGCAAGAAACTCTGAACGCTCTGTTGCTTTCCAATCCTCTATTTCGCTTTTATTGCGTTGTTCAGCCTGCCGATTATAGGACAGGACCAAATTGGCTCGTATTTGGTTGGTCTTCATGGACTGATTTTAGCATTTGAAAAGAAAACAAACCATTGTCTGTTTATAATCTTTCCCATGACAAGAATTCTCATCGGTGAACGTGTTGCCAAAGATGGACGATTAGGTGTGGGTTGCTCTGCATCTGTTTTTGACTCGAAAAGAGAAAAAGTTTTACTTGTTCGCCGTGCAGATGACGGCAAGTGGGCTGTGCCAGGTGGTTATATGGAACCGGGAGAGAACTTCTCCGAGGCGTGCAAACGCGAAGTCTGGGAAGAAACAGGGCTCCAGGTAAATATTAAGCGTCTGATCGGCATTTATACATCACCAAATCTGTTGCTTGAATATTCGGATGGAAACAGGTGGCAACTGGTTGTACTTCATTTTGAAGCGAAACTTGTGAGCGGCCAATTAACACCAAGCGACGAAACCACGGAGTTGGGCTTCTTCTCTCTGGCTGAAGTCAGGAGGTTGGGCATGAATGGTCTGGATCAGAAACGTGTCATGGACGGATTTTCTAGCCTGCAAGCGGCACTGATTAATGACGATTTTGTCATTTGACGGTTCTCTTTTCTTATGCTATAATTATGAATACTTGAGCAATTATTCATGTGTTATGGTACTAAAAGAACACACTTCCACCCACCTGGCTGATCTGTTCAGCGCTCTCAGCGACCCAACGCGATTGCGCATCATTTCCATTTTGCTCGACGGTGAAATGAACGTTGGTGACCTCGCCGGGCAGCTCGAAATGACCGAATCGGCGGTCTCTCACCAGCTGCGCGGGCTGCGTCAGCTGCGACTGGTGCGCAGCCGCAAGGACGGACGGCAGGTTTATTACGCTTTGGATGACGACCATGTGGCGAAACTCTATCGCCTGGGCCTTGAGCATGTGGATCATGGCTAGTCAATTTCGTTAAGAGAATTATGGAAACAAACTCCTCTCATAGTCACACGCATTCGCATGTACGCGAAGCATCAAACCAGACAACACAGCGTCTTTCTATTTCGCTTTTCCTTACGCTTGCCTTCGTTATTATCGAGGCTGGAGCGGGTATCTTCGCCAACAGTCTCGCGCTGCTGACTGATGCCGCGCACAACCTGACCGACGTCATCGCGCTCGGGCTCACCTGGATTGCGGTCCGAATCACTGCCCAGCCAGCCAACGCCCAGAGGACCTATGGTTATCACCGAGCCGGCATCCTGGTCGCGCTGCTGAACTCAACGACCCTCGTACTGATCTCTTTGGGCATTTTTTATGAGGCATATCGGCGTTTCCAATCTCCGCCTGAAGTGGAATCCGGAATTCTCATTGGTGTGGGACTCATTGCCGTTGTGATCAACCTTGTCACTGCACTGCTCATCTATCGCGGCAGTGAAAGCGACCTCAATTTGCGCTCGGCGTTCGTTCATTTGATGGGCGATGTTCTTTCCACGGTCGGCGCGGTGATCGCAGGTGTCATCATTTTCTTCACGAACGCCAATTGGCTCGATCCGCTGGTCAGCGTGCTGATCGGCTTCCTGATTCTCTACAACGCCTGGGGCATCCTGCGCGACGCAGTGGACATTCTGCTCGAGGCCACGCCGCGCGATGTCGATGTTCCAGAACTGGTCAAGGATATTGCGCAGGTGGACGGCGTGCTGGGCATCCATGACATCCATGTCTGGAGTCTAACGCAGAGCCTGCGCACCATGTCTGCGCATATCCTCACCGATGACCTGCACATCAGCGCGGGCACGGAGATCCAGCGTGAGATCGGTGAGGTCCTTCGTCACCGCTACAACATCACGCATGTAACGCTGCAACTGGAATGCGTGGATTGCTTCCCCGATTCGCTCTATTGTGATCTGAACGGTCACTTCCATGTGGAGCATAACGGCGCCATCACGAAGCATGCCGCGCATCACTGAACCGGCGTTTTCCGCACCCTGATATGATTCCATGCGACTTGTTGTCATGGGGGCAATACTGAGTCATAATCACCTCCTATGATCAAAAGAACATTATTGAAAATCTGGAAGGTACTTCCACTGTGGCTTCAGATCATATTGTCGCGTATCATACGACCGTTGTTCCAGGTGTTTGCAGCAGCTGTCATTTTGGATGAGGACAAGAACATTCTGCTGGTCAAATCTACCTATCAGCGCTTTCATCCCTGGGGGTTGCCGGGAGGCGGCCTGGAGTATGGTGAACATCCCGAAGAAGCGGTCATACGCGAAGTCTGGGAGGAGACCGGGCTGCATATAAGCGCTGAAAGGCTTTTGCTCGTCAATTCCTGGCTGCCGGACCGGGTCGGTTTGTACTATCTGTGCAGAGTGACTGGTGGAACATTCTCCCCCAGTGACGAAGTGTCTGAATTTGCTTACTTTTCCCTGGATAATTTACCTGATGTGCACATATTGGATAGACAATTGCTAAAAAGATTACACAGGCTGGTGGAGGTGGACTATGAACTGGCTTGAAGTTTCCCTCACAGTTAATGGAGAGCTGGCGGAAGCGGTTGCCGATGTACTGGCGCGCTTCGCTTATAGCGGCGTGATGATGGAGCAGGGTGTCAAATACACCGACGACGAAGATGCCGGCACGCCCACTGGTCCGATCACCGTCCGCGCCTATTTAGAGATGAACGATGATGTCGAAGAAACGCGCCAGAAGCTGGAAGAATCTCTGTATTACCTTGGGATGATCCAGCCGCTGCCTGCGGCTACCTACAGGCAGATCGCCGATCAGAACTGGATGGAAGCCTGGAAGCAGCATTACAAGCCGATTCTCATCGGCCAGCGACTCATTATCCTGCCTGCTTGGATGGATTCGCCCGACCCGAATCGTATCGCTATCAAGATCGATCCTGGCATGGCATTTGGAACAGGAACTCACCCGACCACACAGTTGTGCCTGGAGCTGATGGAGAAGTACTTTGACGATGGACCACAGACCGCACCTGCACTCCCTGGCACCGTACGCCAGGATAGGTGTGCATCAGGTGCAAGTGTAGACCATCAATCGTCCACCGTCCATCGTCCGTTGTCCGTTATCGACGTCGGCTGTGGCTCCGGCATTCTGTCCATCGCCGCGCGCAAGCTGGGTGCCGCATCCGTGCTGGGCGTGGATATCGATCTGGGATCAATCGTTAATGCGCGGGAAAATGCCGATACGAACAAGATAGGTGATGAGCTCATCCTCGGCGTCGGTTCGGTGCAGGAAATCCTGGAGGGCAGCTTCGCCTTCCGCAAAGCACCCCTCGTCCTGGCGAATATCCTGGCTCCTGTGATCATCCGCCTCTTTGATGCGGGTCTGGCGGAGCTTGTGGAAGAAAATGGCGCGATCATCTTGAGCGGGATCTTGCAGGAGCAGGAATTAAATGTGGTCGAAGCCGCACAGGCAAAAGGTTTGCGAATCAACGAACAAAAGCGGATAGGCGATTGGGTCGCACTTACAATGCGTCGACAGTCCTAAAAATCCCCGCGATTTCCTATAGTAAACCCCTGGTTGGATGTTAGAATACCGTCCATAAATTTATCGCCAAAGGAGAATGCAGGATGAGAAGGAACACGAAAATTCTTTTAGCAATTGTTTGCTTGGCGCTGGCTGCGCTGGCGTGTAGCGCAATATCGGGTGGAGGCGGCGGAAGCAGTAACACCCCTGAGGGTCCCACCTCCACTCCCAGCCCGCGAGTGATTTTAAGTGATGATTTTTCCTCCACGCAGTGGGGAACCGGCACGGATACTGATAGCTCGGTGGAATATGCAAATGGTGTTCTGCAAATGATCGTTTCCACGCAGAATTATTTTGTGTGGAGCACGCCTAACGATGAGGACTATCAGAACACTCATATGGAAGTGACCGTGATCAACAACGGCACAGACTCCACCACAGCGTTCGGCATCATGTGCAACCAGCAGCCCGGGGCAGATGGTTCCTTTTATTATTTTGCTATGACGCCTGCCGGGGAATACGCGATCGCCAAAGCCGCGGAAGGCCAGAGTGATATTTTCCTGACAAATAACGATCAATGGGGCTCTTCGGATCTGATCCCACAGAATGCCGCCTCCTACACGGTAGGCGCAGACTGCGGCAATGGCACATTGACCCTGTATGTCGATGGCCAGCAGGTCGCTTCGGTGTCTGATGCTTCTTATGTGACCGGCGGCGTGGCGATCTTCACCTGGAGTGGAGAAGAAGTCAATTCGGCGGATGTATCTTTTGATGATTTCCTGATGACAGAACTTCCCTAGCAACCGTTCCGTTTATTCATCTGCTTCTCATGGGAGATACAAGTGAACATTAAGTTTTCAAAAATCTTGTTTGCGATTGTAGCCTTGGTTCTCGCGTCAATGGCATGTAGTGTACTGGGTAGTGGAGCCCTGCTTGAAGATGACTTTTCAGGCGATGACACTTGGGGTACAGGCACCGACGCCGATAGTTCAGTAGAATATTCGAACAGCGCGCTGAAGTTCCTGGTCAACAAGGATTTATATTTCGTGTGGAGTACGCCGAACGATGAGGAGTACGAGAATATTCACATGGAGGTGACCGCAAATAATAATTCCAGCGATGAGACGGGGGCGTTTGGGATCATCTGTAATCTGCAGCTAACCAATACCTCCTATTACTTTGCTGTCACCGGTGCGGGTGAATATGCAATCGGTAAATATACACTTGCAGGGGATACCCTGCTTACCAATGGTGGGCAGTGGAGTGAATCCGACAAGATTACACCGAATGCTGGTTCGTACCGCATTGGTGCAGATTGTGGTAATAATACACTGACGCTTTACGTGGACGGACAGCAGGTTGATTCCGTGAGTGACACGACATATACTTCAGGGAATGTAGGTTTATTTGCCTGGAGCGGCGAACAGCTTAACGGTACGGATGTTAACTTCGATGATTTTGTGTTGACAAAACTGCCCTAAGAGATTTTGCCTGGGAATCCTGCATCCAAAATGGATGCAGGATTTTTTAATTCAACGGTCGAAAATCTGTGCTATGATTCAAGCGACATGGATCGCCGCAGACTCCTCTCTTACCTGCTTTTGAATGTGTTTGTCTCTGCCTGTGTCACCAGCGCGATCCTGTTCTGGTATCACCGTAATTATCGTTCGGTGACAGTTTCTGCCGTTCAGCCAGCCGCCTCCTTAATCAATCAGGATGCTCCCGTGCCTGCCGCCACGCTGGACCCCCAGGTGGATATTCCGGTGGAGATCGTCAGCGTGATCGGCGCAGGGACGTTGAACGCCGAATGGGTGGTGGTGAGCTACACGGGTGAGGACCAGATCAACCTGGCGAATTGGGAGCTGCGCGACGAAGACCGCAATATCTTTGTCTTCCCGCAATTAATTCTTCACCCAAATGGCGCTGTACAGGTCCATACTTCTGCCGGGACCAACACCGTGATCGATCTCTACTGGGGCGAAAGTGAGCCTGTCTGGCAGTCAGGTGAAGAAGCACAATTGTTTGACCCAAGTGGAAACCAGCGCGCGAAATACAAGGTACCTTAATGTACACGGTGGTTGAGTAGTTCCGAGCATAAGCGAGGAGCATACACCTGCATGATTTGCTATGAAATGCTAACGCATTTCAAAAATCACACGCAGGTGCAAGTGTCGAAACCACCTCTCATAAGAAAACACGTAATGACCCAAGCACTCTACCGAAAGTACCGGCCAAAAGAATGGGATGAAGTCGTGGGGCAGGATCACGTCGTCACGACCCTCAAGAATGCCATCGCGGCAGACCGCGTCGCGCATGCCTACCTCTTCGCCGGTTCACGCGGGACAGGCAAGACCACGCTCGCGCGCCTTCTGGCAAAATCAGTCAATTGCCTGAATCCTGACCCTGCAAAGCGCCCAGATAACGAGTGCGAGAACTGCAAAGCCGTCAATGAGAATCGCTTCCTGGACCTGATCGAGATCGACGCGGCTTCCAACACCAGCGTGGATGACGTCCGGGACTTGCGCGATAAGATCAACTTCTCGCCGTCACAGGGCAAGTACAAGATTTATATCATTGACGAAGTCCACATGCTTTCGACCGCGGCATTCAACGCCCTACTCAAAACGCTTGAAGAGCCGCCGCCTCACGCGATATTTGTCCTGGCAACGACGGAAATTCACAAAATCCCTGCAACGGTCTTGTCACGCTGTCAGCGCCATGAGTTCCGTCGCGTTCCGGTCGATGAGATTGTTGCCAATCTCAAGAAGATTGCCAAAGCTGAAAACATCCAGGCGGACGACGATGCCCTCATCCAGATCGCGCGCCAGTCCGCTGGTGGCATGCGCGATGCGCAATCCCTGCTCGATCAACTCGCTTCGATGGGCGAGAAGATCACCCTTGCCCTCGCACAGACACTCCTCGGCACCGCAACGAGTCAGACCGTGCTGGATATCATCTCCTCGATCATGGACCACGATCCTGCGCACGGGCTCGAGACCATCCACAAGGCTTTGGACGCCGGCGCCGATCCGCGCTCGCTGGCGCGTCAGATTGTCGAATATCTGCGTGGGCTGATGCTCATTCAAATGGGCAATGTCAATCAGGTCGAAGCAACGGCAGACGTCAGAAAGCAGATGCAGGCACATGCCCGTTCATTCTCGACAAGCGATGTCCTGAGGATGATGAAAGCCTTCAATAGCGCCGCAACCGATCAGCGCGGCGGCTGGCAGCCCTCCCTGAGTCTGGAGCTTGCCCTGGCAGAAGTACTGGATGCCCCCGCCGAACAGACTCCGCGTCCGGTCGCTTCTTCTCCCTCAGCGGCGGTCCGCGCGCAGCCTCTGGTGACTCCCGTTTCCCAAACAGAATCTGATTCCTCCACGTCGGCTGCAGCCGAAGATGAAGCGTCTCTGCAGCCAGTAGAAAAATCTAGTGTTAGCGCGGGGGATGTTATCAAGGCATGGAAACATCTCGCCGCATCCCTCCCGAAGTCGCAGGCGAATCTATCTGCCTTGCTAAACTCGGTCAAGATGATCGATGTGCAGGGGAAAACCTTGATCCTGGGTCTGGCAAGTGATGTGCTTGTCTCGAAGATCGACAAGCCCGATCAGATCGAAGCGATACAGAAGTTGATCCGGGATGAATTTGGCGTGGATATGAGTATCCGTTGTGTAGTGACCACTGCGAAAGGTAAGATCCCGCCGAACGTCTCCCAGGACGGAATGGTGGCGGCTGCCATCCAGCATGGTGGTGAGATCGTGGATATGGAATAGTGAAACTGATATAAAGTCGAACGTCTTATTTAGGAGATTTCTCATGGCGAAAGGATTTAACAAAGGTCAACAAATGGGCGGCGGGGGGATGATGGCGCAATTACAAAAGATGCAGCAGCAATTGGCGGAAGCCCAGGAAAAACTTGCTGATGAGACCGTCACTGCAACGGCAGGCGGCGGCGCGATCAAGGTTGTGATGACAGGCGACCAAAAATGCCGCGAAGTTGTGATCGACCCCGAATTGCTGAAGGACGCAGATCCCGAAATGCTGCAGGACCTGGTGCTCTCTGCGGTCAACATGGCGCTCGACCAATCGCGCGAACTTGCCGCCCAGAGGCTGGGTCCGCTGGCGGGCGGACTTCCATTTTAAATTTAGGAGCCTGATGGCTCCTAGATTATCCTGATACTTTGCTTGAGCATATCAAAATTTGTATGAAAAGGATAGATAGATAACATATGCTTTTACCTGAATCTTTACAATCCCTAATCAATGCCCTGGAACGCTTGCCAGGAATTGGTCCCAAATCCGCTTCACGGTTGGCATTCTACTTCTTGCGTGCACCTGAGGAAATTGCCCAGGATCTATCAACCGCACTGGCGAACCTGAAAGCAAATACAACGCTTTGTCAGGAGTGCTTCAACATCACAGAAGCGGGCCGTGAACGCTGCGAAATCTGTGAGTCGATGCAGCGGGATGGCAGCCTGGTCTGCGTCGTAGAGGAAGCGCTCGATGTCCTGGCGCTGGAACGCACAGGCGGTTATCAGGGGAAATATCATGTCCTGCAGGGAGTCCTATCTCCCATTGAAGGTATCGGACCGGACGACTTAAAGATCAAGCAATTGATCGCGCGCGTGGCGCAGGGTGAGATTAAGGAAGTGATCCTTGCCACCAACCCTAGTATGGAAGGCGACGCGACCGCGTTGTACCTGCGCCAGCACCTCGAGCCGTTGGGCGCGAAGGTCACACGCCTGGCACGCGGCTTGCCTGTCGGCGGCGACCTGGAATATGCAGATCAGAATACCCTGTTGAGAGCATTATCTGGAAGACAGGAAATGAATTAATAAAATCGTCCCAGTCGGGGCGATTTTATTCTTATGTATCTTAGGTAGGTCAGGCTCGGCGTTGCCGTGCGTAGCGCCCTGATGAGGGTAGCCTGACAGGATTGGATGTGATACCTTGCAGAGAAGCACGTACGACTGGATTTATGCAGAGGGTCCAATCAGCGATTTCAATACATCGGCAAGTAGAGGAGTTTCATTTGCGTTCTTGAACTTTGCCATGCGATGGTAGATCTCTGCTGCTGCTTCATGAAACCCGTCCGGGAGGCTCGCATCGCCGAATGTTGACGCGATCTCCTTCATCTCTCCTTCAAATCGCCAGGCTTTTGCAGTCACGCGCCTCACCCTTCGGTCGACTTGTTCTGAGAATCTCTGATCATCCATGTTCCACTGCTCATATAGCTCTTCACGGACACCAAGCGACTCGGCGGTGGCAAGAATTGCAGCGAGCAGGGCAGTAGTTCCTTTAGAGTATGCGGCATAACACATTTTCAATGCCGATGCTTTCCCAATTTCACCGCCAATGATTTTGGTTTCCAGTGGTCCGTTTGCAAAGCAGGCGGCAATTTCCTGAGCAAGCTCGCCTGATAAATACAGCCAGGTCTCCCCAGGAGTCCATGCCGGTCCACCGATGATGCCGCCATCCACAAATCGAATGCCCTGAGCTTCCAATACCTGCCCGATCTTGATTGCGCGTTGAGGCGAGATTGCATTTGCATCTAGGTACAATCCTTCGAATCCTGACTCGGCCACAGAGTGAGCAACTTCTTCTGCCGCATGTGGAGGACAGACACTGATGATGATTTCGCAGCTCTGAAAAAATTGAGAGACTGAATCAACTGCGATCAGGTTGTGTTTAGTCGCGCGGGCGCGGGTCTTGTTGCTGCGATCCATTGACAACCAATGCACCTGATGCCCATTATTGATGGCTGAGGCGGCAATGGAAACTCCCATCTCACCTGGATGCAGGATACCAATTTTGCTCATAATCACTCTCTTAAACATAAGTTAAGTTTCGCCTTGCAAAGGTTAACTCGCCTTAATAAAATCTTTGTAAGGCTTTTTGTAGTATAGCATGATGAGACAGGTAAAAATATCCTATGAAGATCACCATCCTCACCGATGGCTCGTGTGGTGACGTCCAGTCTTTTTTCCCCTTATCACTCGGACTTATGGAAGAGGGTTATTCGATCAAACAATAAGAAACGAAGCCAGGATTGGCGAAACTGTCAAATTAATCGGAAAATATTCTAATGAGTTTCATAGGCGCCATTGATGGTTTGTTAATAGATAATGTGGTATCATCATGCTGTTCCCAGAAGGTACAGTGCGATGCGAATGGAAGGGTCACAGTGTGATCCATCATGCAAAAAAGAAAACACAATTTTTTAAGGTTAATTGTCTGATAACTCTTGACAAAATAACCCAAATGTATATAATGAACATTCGCCAGTACATTCTACAGATCTCGTCCCCCTGACAGATCATTGAAAACTGAGAAGTCTCTAGTCAGAGACACAAGCCTGTGGGCAAGCCCTGAGCTTGTCGAAGGGTTGCAGTCTGACGAGCCGATGTCGAAAGACAAAAGACATCGGTGTTTTCGTCTGTTGATGTCTTGACAGGCCAGGGCGGCTCGTGTAAAATCCAGCCCGCTTTGTTACCAGAACTTTAACAACTGAATAGTGATAGGAAGCAACAACTCTGTCGAATCCAGTATATA
>JAICQC010000355.1 GCA_025938055.1 Anaerolineales bacterium
CAAAACCAATTTTTGGACGCGTATTCCAGTGTCAACGGCTGGCAGTGGGATGAAAAATTCCTGTTCTTCTATATTTACTCCTGCCTCAAAATTGCCAAGCAGTTATGCAAATTACGTGGTCCGCGTCCCTGGCCGGAAGGAGACGAACAACAGGCGCAGGTCTGGTTGATGATCGAACAGGGACTGACGATCCTTGAGGCTGCCAAAACCAGAGCCTCGCAAAAAGAAACTGAAGTGCCTGTATATGAATTCGCAGAAATCAAGAAGGCGACAAGATGGTCGAAAGCCGCTCAAATAAGCAAATCGGCTACCTCCTCCGCAGCTATCCTCGTCTCTCACAGACCTTTGTACTGAACGAGATCCTGGCGTTGGAAAAGATCGGTGTATCGATCCAGATCTTTGCCCTGACCAACCCCCGTGAGAAGGTTGTTCAAATGCAGGTAGACCAGGTTCAGGCACCCATCCATTATCTGGATGAAGGCATGCAGCAGCGATCCTGGAGGAATCTGTTCAGTGAAAATGCGCGAGTAGCCAGCCTGCACTTCAAAGGATACCTCCGCTCTCTGGTGTATATCGCGGCGAATCGCAGCATCGACGAAGGCTACACGGCAAGCAACCGCTGGGAGTGTTTTCTGCAGGCCGTCCACCTGGTCTTCCTCCTGGACCAGCAGCCGCGCAACAGTGGAAAAACGATCGATCATCTGCATGCTCATTTCGCCCATGACCCGGCGCTGATTGCCTACCTGGTGCATCTCATGACTGGCATTCCATTTAGTTTTACGGCGCATGCCCGTGATCTCTTCCAGGTGCCCGAGAAGGCTCTGACAGATCGAATCCGCACAGCGAATGCCGTCGTCACCTGCTGCCGGGCGAACGTGGAGTACCTGAACCAGATCGCCCCCTCGCAGCAGGCGAAATTTTCGCTGATCTACCATGGCGTGAACCTGGAGCATTTTCAAGCACGTGCAAACGATGGTCAGCGCTCTTCGCCAAAGAAACCTTTGATCTTGTCTGTAGGACGATTGGTCGAGAAAAAAGGATTTCAGGATCTTCTGCAAGCCTTGCTGCTTGTTAAGAAGAGTGGCGAAGATTTCCAATGCGTCATTTACGGAGCTGGTCCACTCGCGAAGCCGTTGGAGGAATGGATCGAGCACCATGATATGACAGGCGAAGTTAGCCTGAAGGGCGACCGCACCCAGCAGGAACTGATCAACGTCTATCATAGCGCCACTCTTTTTGTCCTTACTCCAGTCCAGACCGATGATGGCGACAGAGACGGTATCCCAAATGTGCTGGTTGAGGCGATGGCTGTTGGCTTGCCGGTGATCACGACCGCGGTTTCCGGCATACCGGAACTGGTCGAGAACAATCAAAATGGTCTTTTATACCAGCCCCATGATGTTGATGGCATTTCCGCCGGAATCATTGATCTTCTGCGCAATGCAGAGAAGTGCAGACGGTTGGGCAGTGCAGGCTCCAAAAAGGTGATGGAGCATTTTGATGTCACCCAGGCTGCCAACCGTCTCAAGACCTTGTTTGTCTGAAATTTTTATCTATTTACTTTCGTGAATTTGGTGATCTAATGGGCAAATCTTCTTCCGATAAAGATAAAAGTGATAAAAAAGAAAAAGGCTCTTCGAACAGCCTGAATTTCAGCCGGCTTGTGGGACTGCTCCTGCGTTTCATGGGCAACTCGCGACGGAACTTCTTTCTGGCTGCCATCATGTTGATTTTTGAACAGGTCGCTGCCACCGCCGTCGGCTATGTGGTGCCCGGTCTTGCAGTGGCTCATGCGACACGACGGCTGGCCGAAATGAGAGAAAATCCAGCCGCCATTGGTTTCCTCCCCGTGGATTTCCAAATGCTTGCTTTGATCACCGTGGCGCTTCTTGTCCTCACAATGATCAACAGCCTGTGTGACTCCCTGGCGGAGATCTATCTTGCCCAGGGAGGGCGCAGGGTTGGCTACAATATGCGCGTGTTCCTGTACGGGCATCTGCAAAAACTTTCCATGACATTCCACAGTAAGAGCCGGACCGGAGATATTCTCACCCGGGTGACATCAGATGTGGCGGCGGTGGAAAGCTTCATTATTGGCAATCTCTCGGATTTCGTTGGCAGTGCGCTGGCACTCATTATCCGTATGGGTGCGATATTCTGGATCGCCTGGCAGGTGGGCATCGTTGCTTTAATTGTGATCCCGCTGATGGCAGTGATCTCCAATTATTTTTCGAACCGAATCAAAGCGGCGAGCAAGAAGTTGCGCTCCAGCGAAGGCGAGCTGGCATCTGCCGCACAGGAAATGTTAGCCTCGATCCGGGTCGTGCAGGTGTATGGTCAGGGGAGCTACGAACAGTCGCTCTTTTCCGGGCAGAGCCAGAAAGCCATGAATGCCGCTCTGGAGGCTGCATCCTACCAGGCACGCTTTAGCTGGGTGGTCAGTGTCGTTGGCGCCGCCTCAACGGCCGCGGTCATCTGGGTGGGATCATGGATACTCTTCGGAAGCCCAATCGGAGCGAATGCCGGTAATCTAGCGACATTTATCGTCTGGATCGAGGATATGTTCAAACCGTCGAAGAGACTCATCTCCGAGTGGAACGCATTTGGCAAGCTGTATGCCAGCCTTGAAAGGATCAATGATCTGATCGAGATGAAACCCGAGGTGCAGGATAAACCTGGCGCGATTACAGCACCTCCGTTTCATGGCCGAATTGAGTTTCGAAATGTAGTTTTCGCGTATCCCGCAAGCGAAACCTCGAAAAAAAATGCGAACAAAAAACCACGCCCGACTTTGAATGGTCTCTCCTTCGATATACAACCTGGTCAGGTGGTAGCAGTGGTGGGTCATACTGGCGCCGGGAAAAGCACCATTGCCCAGCTCATCCCCCGGCTGTATGATCCCGATGAAGGGCAGATCTTGATTGATGGACGTGACATTCGCGACTTCACACTGGAATCCCTGCGCGCAGAGATGAGCATGGTCCTGCAGGAGTCCATCCTGTTCACAGGCAGCATCGTCGAGAATATCGCTTATGGACGGCCCGAGGCGAGCGGCGCAGATATCATTGAGGCGGCCAAAAATGCCAACGCACATGAGTTTATCTCCAAATTCCCGGACGGTTATTACACTCTGTTAGAGGAGCGCGGGTCGAATCTCTCCGGCGGGCAGCGCCAGCGTATTGCAATTGCACGCGCCTTTGTCCGCGACACACCGATTCTGATCCTGGATGAGCCCTCGACAGGGTTGGACGCAGAATCGACGGACCTGGTGCTTCAAGCCCTTCGCAAACTGATGCAGGGCAAGACCACGATCATCATCTCTCATGAGCTCAACCTGATCCGCGATGCAGACAAGATCATCGTCATCAAAGAGGGCGAGATCGAGCAGGTGGGAACGCACGATGAATTGATCCGCGCTGGCGGGCTGTACGCCAACCTGTATGCCATGCAGTCGCGGCAAAGGGCGATGGTTGGCAGTGCTGTGCCCGCGGGGGAGGGAGTGAATCCGCAGGATGAGAAAGAGTAGAGGACAACCAACTATGCCGAGCCAATCGATTCAAAATCTACTGGAGGGTCTCGAGAACGATCTTCCGCGCAGCCTCCAGCTTCAAGAAAAGGTTCCTGCCCTGGCGGAAGCCTTTGATGCCGGGCGGATGAAGGCAACCTTACAGGAAACCCTCCTCGGATCGGGAGAGAGTCAGTATTCCATTGTCGAATGTGTTCCGGGACAAGCGCTTTATCTGCTGGACCACACTATTAATATGCAGTTCAAGCTGAAAATTCGGGATAATAGTAATAACGAGACGCTCGCCACGCTGGTCAACGCGCGGCTTTTCCAGGACGCCGCTGCATGTCAGGCATTTCTGGACGAGGCACTGATGCCCGTCGCTGCGCGAATGGAGGGCCGCCCGGAAATTAAGCGGTTTGCCAGACCTGTCGCGACGGTGGAACATCTGAATATGACCCTCTCCGTCTACCCTATCGATGGTCTCATTCCCACGCTGGTGGATGCAACAAATCCCGGCAAGGTCGCCAGCCTGTTAGCTGAAACCCTTCCAGAGGCGTTGTCAGGTGTGTTCTCCATTCAGGAGGTGCACCAGTTCCTGGCTCACTATGGGCGTTACAAACGCTGCGTTTTGCGCTACACGATTGACGGCGTACACACGGAAACGCAAGCCCCACAGCAGGTAACGGTCTACGGGAAGCTGGACGCAGATGGACTGGGTGCTGCAACGGTGGATATTATTTCGGCGCTGCATGAGAGATTGAGTGAGCCAGAGCTGCCTTATCGATTCAAGATCCCTCATTCGTTAGGCTTTTTTCCAGACTACCAGCTGCTCCTGATGGAAGCGCTTCCTGGAAAGCCGTTCTTCAAGCCACTCTTGAAAGCCTGGATAGACAAAAGCAATCATCAGACAGCCGGGAATGAAAACTCATCGCACGAAGAGGAAGCAAACCTTGAGAAAGCCATTCAGACATGCGCCCTGATCGCTGTCACCCTGCACGGCTCTGATATTCAGATCGGTCCGCGAACATCGCTGGAACGGCAGGTCGATAAGTTGCTGGAAGAGACCGAGGTTCTCTCCCACGTGTTCCCTGAAGTGGGTGCCCAGGTCAAAGCCTGGATCCACCAGACGGTCGAGTTCGCGCAAGCCTATCCTGCCATGCCCACCTGTTTCAGTCACGGTGATTTCACCTATACCCAATTGATCTTCGACGGAAAAAATGGCGGGCTCGTCGATTTTGATACGATGTGCCAGGCAGAGCCGGCACAGGACCTGGGTCATTACCTCGCCTACCAGAGGCTCAATATCATCAAGGACCAGGATCCTAATTCCCCGTTCCCATCGGACGAGATCGAGCATCTGTGCGCTGTCTTCCTGGATACCTATATCGAAACCGCAAAAGCCTGGATTCCCGACGAGGCACTTCTGCGGGGCCGGGTCGCGATTTATGAATTGATCAGTCTTATCCGGCTGGCTCTGCACAGCTGGGAGAAAATGAAAGGCAGCCGACTAAAGCAAACAATGACGCTGCTCGA
>JAICQC010000330.1 GCA_025938055.1 Anaerolineales bacterium
ATCATACATCAGGATGTCATTAGGAGTGGCGCTAACGGTGCCGCTCTCGAGGAGAACAGCTTCCGAAAATACCATGAGTGCTGTATTAGAATCCACAAAGGCAAATGCCGTTAGATCGGGTCCACTCAGCAAGCCCTCATCCGAACCCTGGAAGATCATCTGCCAGTTCGTGCCGTCGAACTTCAGGATATCGTCATCCGCGTAGCCCACTCCACCGACCGTCCCACTACCATCCAGCGAAATATACACTGGGGCAGCAGGCGTGGGGGCGGCGTATGTTACCGCAGGGATGAGAAACGAGGCGAGCAGGGCAAGGATGAAAAAATACCTGACAGGGTTTGCCCATTTCGAGCTTTTGAACGAACGAACTTTCATGTGAAACGTGTTAGACATATTGTTTACCTTTCTCGAAAGAATTTTCGGATAACAGGCGGGAGCGTGGGATTGGTTCGCCCCGCGTGATTTGTAGATTCGTTAAAACGATCCAGCCAAGCATTCGTAACAGGCTGGCGGGCAGCAGCCGGCCGTAGAACTTGAGCAATTCCCCGGCTGATAATTTGACCTCCTGCTTTTGGTAGCCAAACCGCTGCATGAATTTCCCCGTGAACATTTGGATATACAGAATTTCCAGATTCGATAAAACCTCCCGATAACGTCCAACGGGCTTCTTTGAGATCTTGCCCGGTTCGATCCTTTCGAATGAGCTGTTGCCTCCAACATTGGTATGTTCGGCGGCGCCGCTCATGCTCATCATCTCAGGGGCGAACTCCTCCCCGATAAACGCACAGACATCCTTCATCACACCTTCCGGGTCACGGGTAATGTCTTCAAAGCAGACGATTTTATACTGATTTGGGTAGCGCTTCAGGTTGCGGAGTGCACGGTTCATGGAAAATAACCAGCGCCCGGTGGAACCGCCCAGCCGGGGGTTGTCACGCCCGTGGCGCTTACGAACCGAAGCATAGCGGTCGCGCGGATCGCGGATCATGTGGATGATTTTTGCATTCGGGTACTCACGAAAAACGCGATCGGCGTAATGTTCGGTGTGCAGCGATTTATCTCCCCAGCGTGGTTTGCCGAGACGCTCGGCATTGTGCAGGTGGAACAGAGAGAAAAGCTTTCCATAGCTGGGTGTGCCGCCGTCCAGGAACTCATGGCGAATGCGCTCTGCATCCGGCTTGAGATGTCTCATCCTGTTATAGCGAGCCATATCCGAAAGGCAGCGCTCAAAATTGGCGGTCTCGTGTAGATCGCCATAACGCTCATGAAAATAGCGCCACATATTTGTCCGCCGGACCATGGAGATGTTGGGATGCGAAGCCAGCAGCGCGAACATCAGGCTCGTGCCACTGCGGTCTGGACCGGCGATAAAAATGGGTGCATCTGAATTCATTAATTTTGCTCCTAAAGATAAGGTCGACAGTTCAGGGTGATCAACCTCTCTCTTCATGGGTCGGGTTCAAATCCAGGCGGGGCTGCTTGACTTCCTTATTGTCTGCAAGTAGATCGTGGTATAGAGAAACATAACGATCAGCAATAAAGTCGAGGCTGTACCTGCTTTCTATCGTCTTGCGTGCAGCTTTGCCTATCTGTTCACGCAGTTCAGGCTGCTCAAGCAGCAACGCTACGGCGTTTGCAAGCGATTTGGGGTCGCCCGCGCTAAATACTAGACCGTTTTGGGCGTGTTCGGTTACATGCAAATTGGCAGGAATATTTGAAACCACCACAGGCAAACCGCAGGTCATTGCTTCGAGGAGAGCATTGGAGTGACCTTCCGCCCGGGAGGGCAGGACAAAAATATCAGCTTTCTGCAAATAGTCGAAGACCCGATCGGTCATTCCTACAAAATCCACCTGTTGCGCGATTCCCAGCTTTTCTGCCTGGTTGACCAGGGTATCCCGCAGCGGCCCATCCCCCAGCAACTGCAAGCGAAGTTTAAGAACTGGGTACTGGCTGGACAGCTGTTGAAAAGCCGTCAGCAGCACATCCAGCCCCTTTTGTTCATGGAGCCGTCCTACGAAGACCAGGCGGACCGGATCGTGTAGCCCAAAATCTACTTTCGCGGGGATCGAATCGGTCTCGACGCCATTGGGGATGTGCGTGATCCTGTCAGCGGGCACGCCTGCCTCGAGTAATTCCTGTACAATGGCTTGACTCGTAGCAACGAAACGGTCACTTTGCAGAGCCAAGGGCAGCAGAAAACGCGATAAGGGCAGTTGCTGGCCCATGCGCATCTTGCGGATGTCACTTGCCTGCCCACTGTTTGCCAGCTTCACCACGCTCTTGCGATGAAACCAGCGGGCTGCAAGGACGGCTACTGCGGCATGATAGTTCAACCCATGCACGTGCAGAATCTCATAGTCCGCGCGCCGGCGCCACAAATACCAGAACAGGGAGAGCATATAGAGATATCCACCGAAACGACGAAGCCCCCTGAGTCCAAACATTTCCCATAACGTCTGGTTGCGGAAAACGCGAATGCCATCCAGAACCTCGTGTTGGGGTGTTCCCCTGAACCACCAGCCCGTCACAATTTCAGCCCGAACATTCTTTTCGTGCAATGTCCGGGCAAGTTTGTGTGCCTGTCTTTCTGCTCCGCCCACCCACGGATAGAACAACCGCACCACCATGTGTACACGCAACGGGTTCAACTCACTCCATTCCATATCGCAGGCTAGATCGAGAGTAAACTATTCAGCCGCAGTAATTTGTCGGGATTGTTCATCACCCAATCCGCCTGCCCTACAGCATCACGGGCAGAGATCAGCTTACGAGCCGGTCCACCGGTCTCAAAGTATGAATTCCAGTAGATCAGTGAAGCGCGCAGTTTGTGGAATCTCCATACCAGAGGCAGGAACTGCCATTCATCATCACTAATCGGATATGCAGACTGATACCCCTGCAGAAAATTACGAATGCTCTCAAAATTATAGGTTCCGCCTTTATACCGTAAGCGGGAAAGTGCCGAGACCAGATCGCTGAGCCGCCATTCGAGCCGAGACGACTCAAAGTCAATCGGTGTGACCACATCTCTGTCAAAGACAATGTTATGCAGACCATAATCCCCGTGAATAATCAAACGAGTCAATGCAGAACTGCGCAGGGTTTCATCGACCTGGGTCAGTTCATCGAGAACGTACTGGCAATTCTGTACCAGCCAACTGGCATGTCTTTTATCATCTTCATCGCGGAGAGATCGCGATTTTTCCTTCATCTCATCCACTTTGGCAGAATGCCAGGCAAGATTCCGCCGCCAGTCACCTGTATACGATACGAATCCGAGGTGGTGCCAACCATCAGGCATGAACCCAGCCAGGGCGCTATGCAGTCGACCCATTGTCTCACCCGCAACTTTCATTAATTTATGGCGGTACGATGGGGGGACAAAACTCAATGAATAGTTCGTTCCATCCACAAAGTCGAATAATGCGTAATTCCCGCTGTCCAGGCTGACAAAGTTATCACCAGCCGGGGACGTGGTCAGCCGAGGTCCCGGAAAGCCCAGTTCTGTCAACCGCTCCAAAATGGAATGACTGTAAATAATGGTGGGAGTTTCGAGGCGCGCACGGTAGCGTTTGATGACCTTCCTGCCTGCGGAAGTGTTCAACATCAGGTTGCGGGTCCGTCTGCTCAGAGGCAAATTGGATGGCGACTCAAGCAATTTCAGCCCCAAACGGTCCACCACGGTTTGGACAGTTTCCATTTCTATGTCGAGGGAACGCACCCTGGATTTGACGAATTCAGACAACCTGGAAGGTCGCGGCAAATGAGGGATCCACGGGACCGTGGTCTTCCACGAAGGCACGACATTTCCGTTCAGGCTCCCAGGTTGTTCGCGATCAGCAGTAGAAATATTCATAAGTTTATTCCGTAATTCCTCACGAGTGCGGTCGAGATCATTATGACTGTTGTCCACCTCCACTACCTGCCAGCCTCTGACTCTGATGTGATTTAAGGTGGTGTTCAGTGCGCGGTTCGAGCTTTCCAAATAGCGTCTCAAGTCCGCGCGAGGTCTATTGTGATAATGTTTCCAAACTCCACGCAGGATGATACGTTCCTCACAGATATCAATTGGCACACACGGGACGATCACAATGCCGGGCTGTGGAATCAGATCCATATAAAAACGGACTTGCGCCGGGTCAGGCATTTCAACGATGGAGGCATGTAAATGCACAACTCGGTGGACAAAACCATCATCAAAAATCAGAGCCTCGCCCGGTTGCAGGTACGCACTAAGAAACTCATAACGTCCCATCAGATGATGGAACCAGTGCAAAACGCGCCTCTCCCGGAGGGCAGCCCCGGCGGGACGGCGCTCCTGAGACTCTGACACATACTTGATCAACTGTTTGTGCTTATGCAGAAACGTACGCCGATAGGCAAAACTTGTGAGATTGAAGACTTGCCATAGTAGTTGTTTACGATAGCGGGCAGGAGCGAGACGGTTGACCAACTTGCCTAAAAAGGTTCGCCCAGCTAATGGTCGCGCTGCCTCTATCACTGAGTAGGCATGGATTCCCTGCTCCTTAAAAATCTCAAGCGCCGCCTTCATAAGCGTCGTTTTGCCGGCCCCGGGAGTTCCAAAAAATTCGACGATCAATGGCTTCGTCACAGGATTTCCCAGATTCTTCTCTTCAGTTGCAGAAACACCTCATCGAAAGGCAAATCTGCATTGAGATTGATGCTGCGCAGGCGCTTCGAGTCAGACTCAGCCAAGGTGGCAAGCTGACCGATCAACTGACTCTTGGCTTTGAGCACCTCGGGCTGATGGTCGGGCTTGCGCTGGAACGACACTTCAGGGCTGACATCCAGGATGACTAAATACTCCGGCGGACGGATCTTGTCGTAGAGTCTTTTTTCAGCCCTTGCCATTCTTCGCGCTACCGGACCAGCGCTCTCGCCAGCCAGAGCAGTGATCCTCGAGCCGTCCATGCGACCAGCACCGAGGTCCGGATCGAGCACCTCCAGCGGATACCGGTCAAAGATCACGACCGACCCCGCCATGGATTTTTTCATGCCAGCTAGATAACGCTCATAACGATCCTGCGCCAGCGACAGATGATGCCAGTACAGGAAAAAATCCCGCAAGCCGGCAAACGGTTTGGAAACAAAGTTCTGCTCACCGAATACCTTTGCAGTTGTGCGGTGCGCGCGGCGGAAGGCCCGGTAAACGGAGTACAGGGAGATACTGCGCCGGGAGGGAAGTTTGCTTCCAAGGTAATAGACATGCGTGTCTATCTTCCAGGAGAACCATTTCGTCAGTGCCTTGCACATGGTGGATTTCCCGGCACCATCGGCGCCGATCAACGCCAGGGTCAGGCCGCCGGCTGTCAACGTCATCTTG
>JAICQC010000194.1 GCA_025938055.1 Anaerolineales bacterium
CTGTGGCTGGCTGGCATCGACCCGCGTCGATCAGCCGCCACACTCACGCAAGATGAGTTTGCTCGTCTGCATGCCGGAATCCGCACGATGCTGGAGGAAGGCATTGCGCTGCGGGGCACACAGCGCGACCTGTTCGGACGCAAGGGGCAAGCCATCCATCGTCGTCACATATTTGAAAAGGCTCGCCAGCCGTGCCCGCGCTGCGGCGCGCCGATTGCATATATCCGGATCGGGGGACGAAATACGTTCTACTGTCCCAATTGTCAGAATTAAGTTATGTCCCGTCTCAATCTCGAACCCGGTTGAGGAACCCAAGCATCGCCTCGTTGAATTGCCAGGGCCTCTGCAGTGGAGCGAAGTGACTCACACCCGGCAGATAGATAAACTCCGCACCGGCAATGCTTCGGGCGAGATACTCGGCGTGTTCCTGTTTGATGAATTCATCGTGCTCGCTATGGACGATCGCAACCGGTACGCGGATCTTTTCGAGGTCATCTGCTGAATAATTCGGCTGCGTTCTCTGCATAAGACCGACTGCCTCGGAAAACTCGTCGAATTGTTCCGGCGTGGGCGATAGCTGTGCATAGTCCTTTACGTGACGGTGGAAGCAGCGCTGCACGAGGGGACCGAATTCGAATTCCTTTGTGCCGCCTGGGTCCATGTTGCAGGCAAAGAAGAATACTCCCGCCACCCGTTCGGGAACTTTTGCAGCAAGGATCAATGCAATGACCGCGCCGTCGCTCCAGCCTACAATGCCCGCTCTCTGAACCCCTAGTGCATCCATCACCGCAGTAACGTCCAATGCCATCCGTTCATACATGTAGGGTCGTTCGTCGCGTGTGCTTCGACCATGTCCACGGCTGTCTATCAGTATCGCACGATAACCGTCCTTAAGCAGTGCCGGGACCTGATAGCCCCAGTTGCCGCTGTGTCCGAGTCCGCCGTGCAGCAGGATCACGGGCGAGCCGGACCCATAAGCAGCGTACCAGATCCTGGCGCCATCGTGCTCCACATAGCCCTGATCGCTTGTGGCTGGCAATGGCGCAGCACCCTCTGCTTCGAACTTGCTGAGGTCGTCGTCGTTTTCCATTTTGATCTCCATGGTGATGGTTGACAGTTCGTATCCGCAGTGGATTAAGTGTACGTCGGCAGCAGAGACGGTGAGTAACTCGTTGGTATGAGAACACGGGTTTCGATTTCGCCGACCAGGTCGCCGTGCTGCGCGCTGGTGAGGCGCTTGATCTCCTTCCACTCTTCGTCAGCCATGAACTGGCTCCAGGCATCACGCATCGTCGACTCATCCTGCCATTCCAGCAGGTACACGAACTCGGTCCGCTGGTCTGTTTTCGTCTCCCACATGGCGAGAATATGAAAGCCATAGGTCTTCATGATCCGCCGCGCGTGGTCGCGGAACCCGTCATGAAAAGCAGCTTTGTTATGTTCGAAGATTTCATAGATGCGCAGTTGATGGATCATGATCGTTGTACTCCGTGTTTCACAGTCTCATGCCCTGTCATAGGCTTGCCGCAGCCAGGAGAGGACCTCTGCATCGATCTGCATTGGGTCCTCGATCCGCACGCGGTGGGTGACCAGCAGCTTTTTCGATACCCGGCTATGGTTTGAACCTATCTTCTTCACAACATAAAAACAACTTCTGCCTTGACACACAAGACAGTTGCTGCACGCCGCGGAGCGTCCCCGAGGATGCTCTTCCCGAGCGGGGCTGTGTTGGGCAACTCCGTACCTACAAGTGTCTTTATCTTGCTTCACTCAGACGTAATTTGCTTTCCGCTATAAGAAACTGTTTCAGTTCTTCTTGTGAGGGAGGTGTGTATATTTTCTTGGCATGCCTATCTTTGTTTTCTATTTTAACAAACTCTTTATGAAGCCACTCTACTCCCTCCCATGTGTATGGAGATTCTCTTTGACATAGCTGGATATATTCTTTTGAAATTTCATAATAATTGTTCAGCCAATATGAATAATATTCCCATACAATAACTTTATCTAAAGCTCCCCTCTCAGTTAGACTTGCAATGGCCTGAAAAAAATCTAATATGTCATCTAGTTCAAGGCATGTCCAACTATTGTAATCTGATTTGTTTTTCAATTTCAGCAAAAACTTGGCAGCGACTTTCCGCTTTCGTGAGAAGTCTGGGTGATTAAATTGGTCATTTATCTTGAAAAGCAAATCCATCCCTAAAGCAAAACGAGAACGTTTGCTTTCGCTCGCGATAGCATATATGGCAATTAGCGATGATAGAATCGCCGTCGCTGCAATGATAATATTGTAATCAAAGTGCATTGTCTTCCCTCATCTGGAATTATGATGCATTTGATCTCAAAAACGAGATGCCCAACGGTTGGCGTTACCCGCTGATGGGTGGGACGAGATAATGCACTTTGACGGAATCAGCTTCAAGCCCAGAAACCTGCTCATAACGTGGCGACTCCTACCAATCGGGTGCATGCTTTGTTGGCTTGCCTTTTTATCTAAATACTTTTATGTGTGCAAGTTGAATATTGCCGCGAACTCGAAATTTTGTCAGTTCTTTTAAACTCCAGCCTTCTTTGGCAACCGACCTATTTATTACTTCTTGTAAATTTATGTTAAATTTCTGCCAATTGCCTTCAAGCAACTCCGGCTCAACGTATACGAGCCACTCCGATTTCTCTTCGTTAAACACAACAGGTTCCCCATCGCCTATTTGGTAATTGAACCATATGTCTTTTCTGGACGAACCATCTTTACTTATGTAATTGCCCAACGAATACAACCTAGAGTCATTTTCCATTCTTGCTACAATCTCAATCCGTTTGCCTATCTTGGCAATCGGCTCTGTTAGGGGCATATCCAATGCATAAAATGCACTTGATTGAATTTTGATTGTATTGCCCCAAAATCCATCTATCACACGAGTAATAATTGGCTGGTTCTCATCAGGAGATCTAATTTCCCAGTTATGCTTTGTTGGAGAACCCTTATAGTTAAAATCGATCTTCTGTAATAACTGATTAGAGCCTATTATCGACTGGTTAGGCATCACTACTTTCTTAATACTATTTCGCCCCAAAAGAAAACCTAATGCAATAGCAAAAACCAAGATAACTAGAACAGCCCATACTGGAATATTGGCACTGACACCCTGAGCAAGAAGAGCATAGACAATCGGAATAGCAACAATAAGTGATGCAATAAGTTCAATAACTAACTTAAAACGCTCGATAGCTTTCCAAAATTTATCACTGTCCATGATGCTTTTCCTTCTTGATGATGATTTGCCAGGGTGACCTGACTAGTGTTTATACGGTCTGTATAATTTCTTATAGGCGGACCGTACAATAGTGCCCGCAGGGTATAACCCCTCGGGGGAACCGCCAGTAGGCATTTACACGGTCCAAGGTTAAAATAAGGTGAGTAAATTATAGCATTTTTACAGACCGAAGGATTTCTTATGCCTCAATCGGATCAGGGCATCACAAAAGATAGATATATGGTTATTCCCCGCACGGCGATCTTTCTGCGGCGCGGGGAATCGTTTTTGCTGCTCAAGGGCGCGCCGACCAAACGCCTGTGGGCGAACAAATACAACGGACTCGGCGGTCATGTGGAACGGGGAGAGGATATCCTTTCTGCTGCCCGGCGGGAACTCCTTGAAGAAACCGGCTTAACGGCGGACCTGTGGCTGTGCGGCACCTTGATCGTCGATACAGGAGAAACAGGGATTGCCTTATATTTTTTCAGCGGAGAATCACCGGAGGGGGAGCCGCAGCCCGGCGAGGAGGGAAGCGCCGAATGGATTCCTTTTGACGGAATCGGCGAGGTGCCGGTCGTTGAAGATATACCGATCCTATTATCCAGGATCCGTCACATGCAGCGCGGCGATCCGCCGTTTTCCGCGCGGTCATATTATGATGAGCGGGACAGGCTGATTGTGGAGTTTGCGGAATAAAAATCGGGCGGTCATAAACCGCCCGATTGTGTTCAGGGGATGTTATACGATTGTAGCTCGATCGTCTCGGTGAATGAGGTGCCAGCCATCTCTGCTGTGCCGCTGGCTCTCACCCAGCCCACACCTTCGGCGAACCAATAGTCGTATGTGCCAGAGACCGTCACAGGGACGGATAATCCCTGATACGTGACGTTGAAATTCAGGGTGGTGACCACCTGGACCTTCATCGCCTCGAACGTCCCTGCTGGGACCGTCACACTTTCAATTCCAATCGCATTAAAAGCGAACTGAGCATTTCCGGTGGCAGTTCCTTCCTGGTTGGCAACCGCCATGCTGCCTTCGAAGTCCAGGTTTTGTTGCCACTGATCGCCGGGGTTGACCTGGCTCGGGTAGGTGACGCCAGTCACCTTATTGACCTCCAGGTTGAGCTGCATATCCTGTGCACTGAGCATGGCAGCCGATGGGCCTCCGAGCTGCAGTGCGACCAGTCCTTCCGGCTGGCAAGCCCATTCCTGGGTGCGCGTCAGATCGTCAAACTGCGAGGTAAGCGTGAAGCCATCCTCGCGCACGGCGGTGATGGTATCGGTAAACCCATATTCGCCCGCCGCTCCGCCTGTGCTGCTATACGTCCATGTGGCGCCTTCGCGCACAGGGTAATAGGGGTTCGCACAGAGGCTGCTGCTCGCGGTGGCAGGAGGTTCGGTAGCCGGCTCCGTTGCGGTCGGCTGTGCAGGTTCGGCTTCAGTCGGCTGGATTGTGGGGGAAGGTGTGGGAGATGAACAGGCGGCGGCGAAAGTGATCATCAGCAGCACGCCTATCGGCGTGAGAATCGTTCGAATATTTTTTTGTTTCATGAAATGACCTTTCCATATTTCCAAATGGTTTGTACTACCTCCACGGCTTGAGCGTCATTGTGAATATACTTCCTTTGCCGGGCGTGCTGACTACGTCCAGGGTGCCCTGGTGCTGCTCGATGACCTGTCGTGTGATGGCGAGGCCGAGACCGATGCCGCCGAACAAATCATCGCCGCTTTGCTCCAGGTGATAGAAGCGGTCGAAGATGCGCGGCAGGTTTTCCTTTGTAATCCCAATACCCTGGTCTTCGACGGCGACCCGGACTCTGTTGCCATTGGTACTCAGGCTGATTTTTACATCGCCGCCGCGCGGGCTGAACTTGATGGCGTTATCCACCAGCGCCACTAGCGCGCGCTCGAGGGACTTTGCGTCGCCCCAAACTGGAGGCAGGTCCGGGCTGGGACTGATGCGCAGCTGGACGCCGCGCTCCTGGGCGGGAGCTGCGTATTTTGCCGCGACGGCATTCCCAACCTCATTCATATCCACGGGCTGGAACTCAGCCAGGACTAGATCCATTTCCTGCAGAAAGAGAATGTCGTTCACGAGGGCCACGATTTGCTGGACGTTGCGCGACACCGTATCGATGCCGGCTGCGAGTTGTTCGCCTTTCAAAATCCCTTTTTGCAGGATTTGAAGGTTTCCGCTGGCGACCATCAGAGGCGTGCGCAATTCATGGGCAATGTTGGTCAGGAACTCGCGCCGCGCCAGGTCCTGTTCTGCCAGCTTTTGGTATGCTTCTGCCAATTCACTGGCTCGTATACGAATATCATCCACAGCCAGCTGGTCATTCTGCCGGAGACGATTGCTGATCTCGCTGACCATCGCGATGGCAATGCTTGTGCTCTTATGGATTACGCGATCGAAAGCGGCTTTGTCCAGTTCAAGAGTGGTCAGCGATGTTTTGGCAGTGACCGTGGCAGCCCGCGGCGCATTATGGATGAGCGCCATTTCGCCAAAGAAATCACCTGCCCTAAGCGTGGTGAGCAGGTGGGATTCGCTGTTGTTGATGTCCTTACTGACTTCCACTTCACCGGCAAGGATCATATAAAAACGGTCCTCCACGGCGTTCTCGCGGCAAAGGACCGCGCCCGGTAAATACGAATGGACCTGGCTATTGGCGATCAGTTCTTCGATTTCGTCTGGCTTGATGCCGGGAAAGGCTCGGGGGATGATCCTGGATGGCGCTCGAACTGAGGTCATGGGATAAATCTCTCCGTGTTTACCGCTACGATTTGTGACAAATCGCTACCTCTCATTGCGACGTGCAGTTGGCTGTGCTGTTTTGCAATATTCTAGCATGCCGACCTGACAAAATGTTCATCCCTTTGAACTAACAGGGAATTGTAATGGCGATAGGCTGTGCGCAGCAGCCCGACGAAGCAGAAGTGTATCAAAAACAGAAAAATTCAGGACTGACAAGTAGGGTAGGGTGTCGGGCTACCTGATCTTATAACCGATCATGCGCAGGAAATCCTTGCGCCAGGCGATGCCTTCCTCGTCTTCGATTCCCTGTGGTGAAAACCCATCCACAACGCCCAGGATGCCGCGTCCCTGCCCGGTCTGCGCGACGAGGACTTCGGTCGGGTTTGCAGTAGCGCAGAAAATCCGCGCCACTTCCGGCACGTGCTTGATCGCGTTCAGAACGTTGATCGGGTAAAAACCTTCTCCCAGGAACAGGATGAAGGAATGCCCCGCGCCGATGGCTTGGGCGTTCTTTTGTGCCAGCTCGATCATGGCATCATCTGTGCCGGTCCAGCGGATGAGACACTTGCCGGAGGCTTCGCAGAACGCCAGTCCAAATTTGATCCCCGGCACGCTGCTGACAAGCACTTCGTGAATATCTTCCACAGTCTTAATGAAATGAGATTGCCCCAGTATGAAATTGATAGCTTCTGGCTTCTCGATCTGTACGGTTTGGATGTCCATGTGCTTCTCTCCTCGATCAAACCTTTCCGGGCTCTAGAATAGTTTTGGCTGGTCATGTTCCGAACCAGGCAGTTTTTCGCCTCCTGCCACTTTGTGAGCCCAGCGGGTTGGCTCAGGCAGGCGGTAACGGGTGACGCATGCCATCACAAATTCCACAGCATGTGGAACGTCCATGAGATGCCCCGGCGAGATGTACAGCGGATTGGTCTTCTCGCGCGTCCGTAGGACGGCGCCGATGAGCTGTGTGTTCTTGTCAAGCAGGTCGGCGCGGTCGCCGCGCGCCGGTCCGACCTCGGCATGCAGTCCGTACAGGTGGGATTTCGCGACACCGATGGTTGGGCGCTCCAGCCACAAGCCCATCTGCGCCGCGATGCCAATCCCACGGGAATGAGCGATGCCCTGTCCATCGAACATCAGCAGGTCGGGTTGGGTCTGCAGCTTGCTCCAGGCTGCCAGTACCGCCGGTCCCTCACGGAATGACAGCAGCCCGGGAATGTATGGAAAAACCAGCGGCGCATCCGCCACGGCTGCTTCGAGTGGACTGAGGTCCGGGTAGCGCAGGACAACGATCGCGGCGCGGGCGAATTCCTCCTTGAGGCTCACGTCCACCCCGGCAACCGTCGCGACCGGGCGATCATCCCAGGCGAGGACGAGCCGCTCGCGCAGATCCGCCTGGACGCGTATTGCCTCCTGTGGAGTCAAAGCCCAATCGTGGAGCCGGGTGACCATCTGTCAGGGATACCTGAAGCCGGGGAAAACACTTTCCAACAGCCGGAGGAATTCAGGGTCTGCGCCGTTGCCACCCAGAAAATTGGGAGCCAGCGCCAGTCCGCCAATGGCGTAGGCGGTCGAGATCGCCAGCCCTCCAACGGCGAGCAGCGCCCCGATGGAGACCCCGCCAAATGTGATCCCGCCCAGCGCAAAGCCTCCCAGTGCCAGCACGCCGATCGACCCGCCGCCAAGTGTCACGCCGCCCACGGCAAGACCTCCCAGCGCGAAGACACCCACCGCGAGATTGCCGATGGCGATGATGCCTTTTGCCACGCGAGGCGCGCCCGTTTTGAGGTCGACGCCCTGCGCAATGTGGATGAGGGGCAAGCCGAAAAGTTCCGCTTCAGATTTGTACTCGTAGTTCCAGCCGTAATAGCCGTAACTGGTCATTGGCACCGAAGAAATGTGTGAGCGCCCGTCCAGCCACTCTCCGCAATAGCGGCATTTGATGGCGTCATCCTGGATCTGTTCTGCACAATAGGGACATGTCTTCATTGGCAGCTCCTGTCTTATTAAGCCTTGTGAAGGTTCGAATCGGTTAAGATGCTGCCATCCTTCGAGCCTTCGCAAGGCTGTCTAACTCCTCTCATAAAACACCAGTAACGTGCTTCCGTATCTGCGCTGTTCCAACTCTTCCAGGTTCTCAAGCGCCAGAGGCTGGTACTCCTTTGGATCGATCTGCGCGATCACCCAGCCGTCGTCTGCCAGCCAGCCCATGTTGTCGTCTATCAGTTCGAGCGACTTTGCCCACATTTCCTGATATTGAGGCGGCGCGACATAGATGTATTCAAACTTTCGGTCGGGCGGCGCGGACAGATAGGCGAAGGCATCTGTCCGGCGGATCTCTGCCTGTGATTTGAAGCCGCAGTGCTCCACATTGGACCGGACTGTGTCTATCGGGGCGCGGTTCGAATCGGTGAAGCGCACAGATGCCGCGCCTCTACTCAGGGCTTCGATGCCCACCGCGCC